>JBDSIR010000088.1:0-7342 GCA_039917855.1 Gemmatimonadales bacterium
TACCCGTTGTCGGGATCGCTGCCGCTGTCGAGGTACTCATTGACCCGCGCGGGGCCGCGGTTGTAGGCCAGCAGCGCGATGTTCTCGTCGCCGCCGTACTGCCGCAGGAGGTCGCGCAGGAAGCGGAACCCGATCCGCAGGTTCACATCCGGCGTCCGCAGGTCCCGCTCGGTGACCCACGGCTCGTAGTGCCGAGCGGTGGCGAGCCTGAGCTGGGTGTAGCCGATGGCGTTGGCCCGGCTGCGGGCGTTGGGGCGGAAGTTGCTCTCCACCTTGACCAGCCGGAATGCGAGCGCGGGATCGATCCCTTCGGTCACGGCGTGATCGTACACATCCCCCGCCAGGTCGGCGGGGATCCGGTATTGGGCCGAGAAGGCCTGCACCGCGTCGGCGCGGCGATTCTTGAGCCGCTCCACCTCCAGCGCGCCGCGGGCCGTCGCCAGCTCGGCCTGGAGTCGTTCGACCCGAGGATCGGACGAGCCGGTACGGACCGGCGCAGCCACCGCGGGCACCGGCCTGCCGTCTCCCAGTGCGCCGGCGAGCCCGCTGACCAGCAGGGCGGCCACCAGGATCATCCCGCCGCGGCCCAGCACGGTCGAGAGGGTCAGCGTTTCCGCGCGGTCGCGCGTGAATGCTCCGGTCATGGCGATCTCCTTCTTATCGGGTGACGGCGTCCGCGTCGTCCGCGCGCCAGTCACCACTGGTACCGCCGCTCTTGGCGAGCAGGCGGATCGCTTCGATGCGCATCCCGCGGTCGGCGGCCTTCACCATGTCGTACACGGTGAGACACGCCACGGAAACCGCGGTCAACGCTTCCATCTCCACGCCGGTCCGCCCTGTGGTGCGGCAGGTCGCGATGATCCGGACCCCCGGCAATGCCGGTTCCAGCGTGCATTCCACCCGCGCGAGGTCGAGCCCCAGCGGATGACAGAGGGGGATGAGTTCCCCCGTCTTCTTGGCGGCCATCACTCCAGCCACCTCGGCCACGGTGAGCGCATCGCCCTTGGCCGCCTTCCCCTGCTGTAGCAACTCGTAGGCCACCTTCGACATCCGGACCTGTCCCGCCGCCGTGGCAGTGCGCTCCGTCACCGGTTTCCCGGTCACATCGACCATCCGCGCGCGCCCTTCGGCGTCGAGATGTGAGAGCGTCACTTCGTCACCATCGCCAGCTCCTGGCCCATCACCGCCAGGAGGAGCTGCGGGTTCACGTTCCCCTGCGCCGTGGCCCGCGCGACCTGCACCTTGCCGAGCATCGCGAGGAGCGTGTCGGGGCCGGCGGCGTCGAATCCGTTCAGCCGGCTTCCGCCGGGTGCACCGAGCGCCGAGCGGAGGGCCCCTTCGATGCGCATCGCGAGGGCATCGAGCATCCCGGTGAAATCACCCCGGGCGGCGAAGGTCGCCTGCCGCATCGAGCGCTCCAGCCGTCCCACCGGGCCCGCGGCCACCGCGGCGAGGACTTCTTCAGCCGCCTTGCGCGCATCGGCCGTAGCCTTGTCCTGGGCCAGGGCGGCGCCGATGGAGCCAGGCGCTTGCGCCACCCGTTCGTCCAACTCGGGTCCCGAGAGCTTGGTATGCTCGCTCAGGAAGGCTCGGACCTCGACGGCCGACACCGGAGGCACTCGGACCGTCACCGCCCTCGAACGGATCGTCCCCAGCACTCGGCCCAAGTCCGAGGTGGTGAGGATGAAGGTGCTGTCGGCGGGCGGCTCCTCGAAGAGCTTGAGGAGCGCATTGGCCGCCTCCGGGCTCGACTCCTGCGGCACCAGCCGTTCGGCCTCGCCGATCAGGAAGACCTTCCGCATTCCCGACGCGGGCGTCAGGGAGGCCCGCTTGAGGAGGAGCTGAGCGGTCGCCATGAAGTGGCCGGCCAACCCCTCGGGGGCGCCCCAGAGGGGGTTCGACCGCCGGGCCTCCATCACCTTCCCAATCGCCTCCCAGACCTCTTCCTGCCGTTTCTCCGATTCGGCCGCCTTGGGGCGGGGGACGGGGACGAACCAATGCAGGTCAGGGTAGGTCAGTTCGAGGACCTGCCGACATGGCTGGCAGCGTCCGCACGGTTCGACTGGCCCTGGGTCGGTGCAGAGGAGGCGCTGAGCGAGCCATAGCCCGAGGCGCTGTTTCCCCACGCCTACGGGGCCGACGAACAGCATCAGCTTTGGCAGGCGGTCGGCGCCAAGTGCCTCAGCGAGCTTGGCTCGGAGGGCGGTATGGCCGGTCAGGGGGGCGATCGGCATAGAACAATAGTAAGGTGGGGAGGGATGATTCGGTACTGTCCGAACGCGTAACATCATTTTCAACAAGGACTTACGCGTATTGAGGGATGTCAGAATGGCGTTTAACGCGGGAGATGTGGGGCAATAGAATTATGTGAGCAAGTACTCTCGCTAGGCCGATGCGAGTAATCGCTCACATCATTACGTAAGAAGCTGGTAGGCAGTGATTTAGGGGGTTGGGCCACTGACGGCGTTTGGGCGAGCTCAACTATCAGTCGACGCTGGTCACCGGTAAATGCGCCGAAATGGCATGGCAATTTGGGCCACGCAGTGTGATCGGGTTTACGGAGCCGTTTGAAGTACTGGATCTCTCGTTCGTGCCGTTCGGCCGCCGAGCGCGTGCGGAAGGTCCCGAGGTTCCGGCGCTTGCCGGTGCTCGGGTCCTTGCGGCGTGAGTAGAGCCGATACTGCCCATTCTTGAGCTTGCGGATCATGGAGCCTCCCGGTCCAAGCTAACTCCACTTTACAAAGTCACCGACCACGAGTCGTTCGGGTCCACCGCACCCACCCTGCCAACGGAGATCTTGTGTCACTCCGCGGCTACGCCACCGGCTTGCACGAACAAGGTCGCGCCGGTCCCTCGGAATGGGTAATTACTCTGAGCGATTGACCGGCGTTGCAGCTTCGCACAGGGTTCACCCATGTCTACACCCAAGCGCCCCGAGGTGCCGCCTCCACCAATGACGACGGCGGTCGGTGCACCGGTCGTCGACGACCAGCACTCCCAGACCGCCGGCCCCCTCGGGCCAGTGCTGATCCAGGACCATCATTTGCTGGAGAAGCTCGCGCAGTTCAACCGGGAGCGGATCCCGGAACGGGTGGTGCACGCCAAGGGGTCGGGGGCGTTCGGTCATTTTGAGGTGACGCGGGACGTCAGCCACCTCACCAAGGCGCACTTCCTCGGAGCGGTGGGGAAGCGCACGGAAGTATTCGTGCGCTTCTCCCAGGTGGCGCGCGAGAAGGGGACCGCCGATACCCACCGGGACCCGCGCGGCTTCGCGGTCAAGTTCTACACCGAGGAAGGGAACTACGACCTGGTCGGCAACAACACCCCGGTATTCTTCATCCGCGACCCGCTCAAGTTCCCCGACTTCATCCACTCGCAGAAGCGGGATCCCTACACCAATCGGCATGAGCCCGACGCAATCTGGGATTTCTTTTCCCTTTCGCCCGAAGCGACCCACCAGTTCGTCTGGCTCTTCGGCGACCGGGGGATCCCCGGCACCTTCCGGCACATGGACGGGTTCGGCTCCCACACCTTCCAGTGGATGAACGCCGCCGGAGCGGCCGTCTGGGTCAAGTACCACATCAAGACCGATCAGGGGATCCAATGCCTCACCTCGGCGGAGGCGGCGCGGATCGGGGGGGAAGCGCCGGATTTCCACCATCTCGACCTTCTGCAGACGATCGATGCGGGAACGCCTCCGTCGTGGACCGTCTCGATCCAGGTGATGACGGCGGCCGAGGCCGATGCCTACCGGTTCGATCCGTTCGACGTCACCAAGGTCTGGCCTTTCGGCGATCATCCCAAGCAGGAGGTCGGCCGGCTCACGCTCGACCGCAATCCGGACAACTACTTCGCCGATGTGGAGCAGGCGGCGTTCGACCCGGCGCATTTCGTCCCCGGCATCGGCCCCTCGCCCGACAAGATGCTGCAGGGTCGCCTCTTCGCCTACGGCGACGCTGCGCGGTATCGCCTCGGTACCAATCACACCGCGCTCCCGGTCAACCGCCCTCACGCCTGCGAGATGCGGAGCTACGGACGGGACGGGGCGATGCGGTTCGACGAGAACGGAGGAGGGAGCCCGAACTACGGCCCCAACAGCCGCGGAGGACCGGTGCAGTCGGGAGTGCCGTACACGCCGGGGCTTGTGGTGAAGGGTACTGCGGCTCCGCACGCGCCGGTGCGGCGCCGGGAGGACGACGATTTCGTGCAGGGGGGGAACCTGTATCGGCTGATGGATGCGGAGGCACAGGTGCGGCTGGTGGCCAACATCGCCGCGAGTCTTGGGCAGGTGACTCGCGCGGAGGTGATCGAGCGGTCGGTGGGTCACTTCCGTGCCGCCGACGCGCACCTGGGGGAGCAGTTGGAGGCGGCGCTGGCGGCGGCAAAGGCGTGAACTACAACGCCACAAGCCTTCAGGCTTGCGGCGCTGGAGCTCCCGAGACAGGACTCGAACCTGTGACCCGCTGATCAACTGGCAGGGACCCACAGATGCTGACTGACACTGAGCGATACTCTGCTGCTGAAATTACCTATGCGCCACGGCCTCCACTGCTCAAACGGTTGTACGTCCACGCAAGCAGCGCGAAGGTGGTGGTGGTGGCCGCGGTCCAGACCACGAGGCCTCGGAAGAAGCTTCCCAGAGTGAGAGTGCGGGCAATGCCGCTCAAGTCCAAGTGGATCAGATCCCCCGCGAATGCCGTCGTGGCGTCTGGTGCCACAGCCACTGCGGCTGCGCAGAGGAGGAACAAGAGGGCGGCAACCAGTCCACCGCTCAGGGCGAACGCGCGAACGTTCAGGTACATGCTTACCTCCAGAATAGTGGGACCAATCTCGTCACCTGGAATTGAAGAAGTCGTGCAAGGTCGATGAGAATGCCCTCGGGGCTACGGAGTGCCGCGGAGCACTCTGTGCCCCAGGGGCTCGGCCAGCCTCCTACAGTTTCATTCGGCGAAGCAGCTGGGCGTTCACCGCAACGATCACCGTGCTGAGCGACATCAGCACCGCCCCGACGGCAGGTGACAGCACGAGACCTCGTGAGGCGAGTACCCCGGCTGCCAGAGGGATCGCGACGATGTTGTAGCCGGCGGCCCACCAAAGATTCTGCACCATCTTCCGGTAGCTCGCTCGCGACAAGGCGATGATCCGCGCCACGTCCCGCGGATCGCTGCGGACCAGCACCACGTCTCCCGCTTCGACCGCGACATCGGTGCCTGCCCCGATCGCCACGCCGACGTCGGCCGTCACGAGTGCCGGGGCGTCGTTCACACCGTCGCCGATCATCGCCACGCGCTTCCCTTGCTGCTGCAACCCCTCGATCCGCGCCGCCTTGTCCCCCGGCAGCACCTGCGCGAAGACGATGTCGATACCGAGCTCGTGGGCGACGGTATCGGCCACGGCTTGGGCATCGCCGGTCATCATCACCACCTCGAGCCCCAAGGCATGCAGATGGCTGACCGCCTCCTTCGATTCCGGGCGTACGCCGTCAGCCACCGCGAACGCGGCGAGCGCTCGGCTCCCCTCGATAAGGTAGATCACCCCCTGACCGCGGGCTGCCACCTCGTCCGCGAAGGTGCGCAACTCAGGCGCCGGTGTGACTCCGAGCTTCTGGAGGAGATTTGGCCCCCCTGCGGCAAGGTGTCGGCCTTCGACCGTCGCCTCGGCCCCGAAGCCCGGGATCGCGGCGAAATCCGCCGCACGGGGGAGATCCAGCTTCCGCTCCTGCGCGCTCGCCACGATGGCCTTGGCCACGGGGTGCTCGGCGTCCGCTTCGAGCGCCGCGGCCAGTCGGAGCATTGCGCCTTCGTCTTCTCCCGCTGCGACCGCTGTGGCGACCACGCGGTGTGCGCCCAGGGTCAACGTTCCGGTCTTGTCGAATACCACTGTCGTGAGAAGTCGCGCCTCTTCCAGCCCCTTCCGGTCGCGCACCAGGAGGCCGCTCTGTGCGCCGAGTGTCGTGGAGATCGCCACCACCAGCGGCACCGCGAGGCCCAGCGCATGGGGGCAGGCGATGACCAGGACGGTCACGGTGCGTTCCACGGCGTACGCCAACTCCGCCCCGAGTGCCACCCAGACGATGAAGGTGAGGGCGCCCGAGCCGAGCGCGATGAAGGTGAGCCAGCGGGCGGCCCGGTCGGCCAGTGCCTGGGCGCGGGAGCGCGAGCTTTGCGCCTGTGACACCAGGCGCATGATCCCGGCCAGCATCGTCCCGGCGCCCGTGCCGGTCACTTCGACCCGCAGGGAGCCGCCGCCATTGATCGTCCCGGCGATGACCTTGTCGCCCGGTGCCTTGTCCACCGGCCGACTCTCTCCGGTGAGCATCGATTCGTTGAGGGGACTCTTGCCCTCACGCACCACGCCGTCGGCGGGAACATTGGCTCCCGGCCGCACGAGGACGAGGTTTCCGTTGACGAGTGCGCCGATGGGGACATCTTCCGTCGTCTCGCGGCCCGCCGAGGTGACCACCCGCACCGCTGTATTGGGCAGGAGCTTGGCCAGTGCGGCCAGCGCCCCCTGCGCCTGGGTGATCGCCCGCATCTCGATCCAGTGACCGAGGAGCATGATCGTGACGAGTGTGGCCAGTTCCTCCCAAAGGGGCATTCCCGCGAGGCCGAGCGTCACGGCGGCGCTGAAGACGAAGGCGACACTGATCGCGAGCGCGATGAGCGTCATCATTCCTGGAAGGCGGTCCTTGAGCTCCCGGATCGCCCCTTGCACGAAGGGCCAGCCACCGTAGATGAAGACCACCGTGCCGAAGATCGGCGCGATCCAGTGCCCCCCTGGTAGCTGGGGAGGGACATAGCCCAATACTCCGGGGAGCATGTGGCCCCAGACCAGGGTGGGGACGGTCAGGCCCAGCGACAGCCAGAACCGATCACGGAACATCGCGACCGAATGTCCCGCGTGCTTGTCGTGCTGGCCCTGCTCATCCTGGTGGCCGGTTGGTACGGGTCCTGCGGCCGGGGCGGCCGGCGTGTGTGCGCCCCGCTCGTGGTGATGGTGGTCGTGGCCAGAATGTTCGGTCATCGGAAGCTCGTGGGAACGGGTGCGTCAGTCATCCAGCGGGCAAGAAACGCACGGCCGTGCCACGCTCCACACGATCCGGCGCCAGTTCAGGGCCCATGGTGGTGGGTGTGGGCAGCGGTACTGCTCGAGTCTCCTTCGGTGGCCGCAGGTGCGGCGGTCGACGAGTCGTCACTTCCAGGGGGAGCGCTCATTGACCCCATGTCATGCTGATGGTCCATCTCCTCGGATCCCCGTTCCTCCATCACTTGATGGAGCACCGCGTTCGGCAGACCGACCGCGTGGCGAAAGACCAGCTCACCGCCGAGATACGCCGCTCCAA
>JBDSIR010000089.1:0-4621 GCA_039917855.1 Gemmatimonadales bacterium
GGGAGATCGTGGCGACCTTCCTGGACCTCGGTGGCGTGCGCATCGTGCCGATCCGCACATCGGGCGGCCCCAACGCCGACTGGAACCGCCGCGACCTTGACCGCCTCCTCGCCGACTTCCGACCCGAAGTGGTCCAGGTGGAAGAAGAGCCGGAGACCCCCGCGGCCGCGCTCGCGATGCGGATCGCGGAAAGGCTCCGACTCCCCCGCGTTCTCCATTCCTGGCGAAGTCTCCCGCCCAAGCTCGGCTGGTGGGAGGCGCGCCGAGGACGGCGGGCCCTCGGCCGCGCCACCGGGCTCATCGCGGGCAATCGGCGCGCCGCGTCGCTCCTCGGGCAGCAGCGCGCCGGCATCCCCCTTGCGACCATTCCTCAGCTCGGCGTCACCCCGCCACTGACCATCGCGCGGAGCCCGCAGGAGGAGTTCACCATCGGCTTCGCCGGCCGGCTCGTCCCCGAGAAGGGGATGGAGTCCCTCCTCCACGCCTGCGTCAAACTCCACGGCCGCTGGCGCATCATCGCCGCCGGCAGCGGCCCCGAACAGATCCGGCTCGAGGCGCTGGCCGAGAGGCTCGGACTCGGCAGCCGCATCGATTGGCTGGGGATGATCCCGCAGATCGAGCTGCAGGAGATCTGGCCGAGGGTCGATTGCGTGGTGCAGCCCTCCAGACCGACCAGCGGGTGGGTGGAGACCTACAGCTACGCGACGGTCGAGGCGATGGCCTGGGGTGTGCCGGCGATCGTGAGCGACTGCGGGGCGCTGCCGGAGCTGGTGGGTGGGGCGGGGATCGTGGTCCCCCCCGGTGACGTCGCCGCCCTCACCGCCGCACTCGCCCGGTTGCGCGACGACGTGTCGGTGCGTGAGTCCCTCGGCGCCGCCGGCCGGAAGCGAGTGATGGAGGAATTCACCGACGCGGCCGTGGCGCAAAAGACGCTGGGGTTCTGGAAGAGTTTGAAGGCGTAGAACCCGCGTAGCGGCGGAGAAACTCTACCGACCTGTCATCCTGAGGGCCCGTCAGGGCCCGAAGGATCTCCGGCCGGTTTACACGCGATCTGCCTTGCATCCGATCTGCCACGCGGCGATCCGTCTCGCGCTATTGGGATGACGAAGGGCGATCGACGCACCCATACCTTGGTGCATGCGATCGCCCTCATTCTACGTCTACATCCTGTCCAGCCGCTTCCGCACGCTCTATATCGGCGTGACCAACGACCTCGAAAGAAGAGTCACGGCACATCGCGCCCGCGTTCCTGGCAGCTTCACAGCGAAGTATCGGATCGACCGTCTGGTCCACTACGAGCAGTTCACGGACATCCGTGATGCGATCGTGCGTGAGAAACAGTTGAAAGGGTGGAGGCGTGACCGGAAGGTCGCACTGATCGAAGGAGAGAACCCACAGTGGAAAGACCTTACAGATCCCGAATGAACGGGCCGGAGATCCTTCGGGCCCTTTCGGGCCCTCAGGATGACAGGTGCATTTGGATCTGAGCCGCTTCGCGGGAAAAACCGTCTCGCCCGCTACCCCGTCCCCAACCTCGTCGCCTCGCCGGCCGGGATCCTGACCGTCACCTCATACTCCTCCCCTACCACCTCGCGCTTGAGCACTTCACCGGCGCGATAGATCTCCGCCATCCGCTTCCCATCGGCCATCGGGATCCGCAGCACGACCGGAGGCGACGCCTCCCGTTCCCGCCGGCGGAGCTCCGCCTTGAGCTGCTCCACGCCGTCGATCCTGATCGTGCTGGTGAAGATCGCTTCGGGGTGCAGCTCCCGCGCCCGCTGGGCGAAGGAAACGGGATCCTCCACCATATCCATCTTGTTGAACACCGGCACCACCGGCACGTCGTGCACGCCCAGCTCGGCCAGCACTCCTTCGACCACATCCCACTGCTCTTCCCATTCCGGATGGCTGGCATCGACGATGTGGAGGAGGAGGTCGGCCTCGACCACCTCTTCGAGAGTGGCGCGGAACGATGCGACCAGGTTGTGCGGCAGTTTCCGGATGAAGCCGACGGTGTCGAACAACCGGCAGCGATAGCCGTCGCCGAGGTCGATCTCGCGGCTCAGGGTATCGAGCGTGGCGAAGAGCCGGTCCTCGACGAAGATGTCGTGCTCGCCCGAAAGGGAGCGCATCACCGACGACTTGCCGGCGTTGGTGTAGCCCACCAGTGCGGCGTCGAGCATCGGACGCCGGCCGGCGCGAAGCGTCGCCCGGTGACGACCCACGTCCTTCAGCTTGATGGTGAGGTGCTGGATCTTCTTTCGGAGCAATCGGCGGTCGGTCTCCAGCTGGGTTTCGCCGGGGCCCCGGAGACCGATACCGCCGCGGATACGCGACAAGTGAGTCCACATCCGCGCCAGGCGCGGCAGGAGATACTTGTTCTGCGCCAGCTCCACCTGGAGCTTCGCCTCGTGCGAGCGCGCCCGCGTGGCGAAGATGTCGAGGATCAACTCCGCGCGGTCCATCACCCGTTTCTTGAGTTCTTCTTCGAGGGTGGCGCCTTGATTGGGCGTCAGCTCTTCGTCGAACACGACCAGCGTGGCCCCGGTCTCGAGGATCAGGGCCCGCAACTCCTCGACCTTGCCCTCACCGATGAGCGTGGCGGGGCTGGCCGAAGCGAGCTGCTGGGTGAGCCGCCCGACGATCTGCGCGCCGGCGGTGTCGACCAGGCGCTCCAGCTCGTCCAGGTGCTCCTGGAGTGTCACGACTTCCTTGGAGCCCTTCCGTGGCGTGCCGACGAGGATGGCGCGCTCGATGGGGGGCTGTACTTCGATCAACTGGCGGATGATCCGTTCCCTTCGCAGGACGACTGGAATCTAACCCCGTCACCCCTCTCCCCCTGTCCCCCTCCCCCTGTCGGGGGAGGGGGAACGTCGATGGCCAACTCCCCCTCCCCCGACAGGGGGAGGGGGCCGGGGGGAGAGGGCTACGGGATCCGTATCAATGGCACATTCCCTTCCCGCACGTACGGGTAGTACCAGGTCCGTCCATTCACCAGCAACGCGGTCCGTCCCGAGATCGCGTAGCGCACGTCGCCGTAGTTGAGGATGTTCCGCGCCGCGAGCCCGACCGTCCGCCAGGTGAAGTCCACCGGTACGACGAAGGTCACGGTGCTGTCCGACGCCAGCTCGTAGCCGCGCACCCATTCGGTGGTGCCGAACCGGGTCCCCTGGACATCGAGCGACAGGGTGATCCCGGTGCCGCGGATCGTGGCGGTGTTTGGATTCCGGATCGAGACCCTGGTATCGAGGGTGCCGCCGAGGAGACCGAGATTCCGCACCCCGATCTGGGAGAGCTCCACCTGGGGCGGCAGGAGATCGGGTGCTGGCGTGCGGTTACCGCCGCAGGCGGCGACGAGTACGAGAGCTGCAATGGAAGTCTTAGTTCGCATGGATCCTCCTGAAGAGCCTCACCCCCTGACCCCGTCTCATTGCAACCTCACCCCCTGCCCCTTTCCCTACCCCGGGTGAGGGGGCGGGAGGAGGGGGAACGGCTCCGATCTACCCCCCTTCTCCCGTAAGGGAGAGGGGGTCGGGGGGTGAGGTGGTTCGAGCGGGACCCAGGGGTGAGGTGAAATTGCGTGCATGAGAGTACTTCTATGCTACCTGACCACACTCACCATCCCTGAAGCCGAGAAATCGAGTCCTTGGGCGCCGAGGGGGGTGTTGACCGTGACCCGTCCACCGATCGTGTATGGCACGGCGCCGGCGCCGATCAACTCCCGGATCGCCGCATTCGCGCCACTCCACTGGATCACCACCGGCACCACCAGCGCCACCGCCTCCCCCTTCGGAAGGGTGAACGCTCGGCTCAGGTCCACCTGCGCGAAGCGGCTTCCCTTGGCGTCGATCGTGGCGGTGAGGGCGGTGCCGTCAAGGCTCACGGTGTTGGGGTTTTTCACCCGGAGCGTCACGTCGAAGGTCCCGCTGGTGAGCCCGATGCTCGCCAGCTTGATCCCGGCGACTTCGACCTGCGGTGACTGGAGGTTGCTCCAGGCGTTGATGGCGGCGCAGCCGGAGAGCATCACGGCGGCGCAGGAGGTGGCAAGGAAGAGTTTGCGCATGCCTGTAAGGTACACGATTGGCCGGACGGACCCGCGAAGCGGCTCACGTTCCGCCCCGCCATGTCATCCTGAGCCGGCTTCAGCCGGCGAAGGATCTCCGCTGTCCTTGCCGGGATCGGGTCGGAGAGTTGAGAGGATCACGACCAGACGGGCCGGAGATCCTTCGGGACCTGAAGGTCCCTCAGGATGACATGGAAGCTGAAGCTTCCGCCCTTGCGCCGCCCACCACTCCAACCGCTCCCGGATCTTCTTCTCGAACCCGAACTCCCCCGGCTCGTAATATGTCCGGTCTTTCACCGCTTCGGGGAAGTACTCCTGCGGGATGTACCCGCTCGGCGCGTCGTGGGCGTACTGATATCCCTTGCCGTAGCCCAGATCCTTCATGAGGCCCGTCGGAGCGTTCCGCACGTGCAGCGGCACCGGAGCTGCCGGCGTCTCCGCCGCCGCTTTCATCGCGGCACCCCACGCCATATAGACCCGGTTCGACTTGGGCGCCGTGGCCAGATAGACCGCTGCCTGCGCGAGCGCCAGCTCCCCTTCGGGACTCCCGAGAAAATG
>JBDSIR010000090.1:0-5257 GCA_039917855.1 Gemmatimonadales bacterium
GTCGTAGTAGTTCTCCGGCACTTCGTCTCCTTCACGTACGAACAGATCGCCGATGTGCTGGAGATCCCCGTCAAGACGGTGAAGTCTCGATTGTTCACGGCGCGCGAACGGCTGCGGGTCGCGCTCCACGAGCGGAAAGGGTAGCGATGCTGAAGCAGGACCAGGTCGAGCTCATCCATCGGGAGAGCGACGGCGCCACCACGCCGGACGAAAGTGCCCTCGTCCGGGCGCTGGTGGCGGAGGATCCGGAGGCCCGGGCCCTCGACGCCGATCTGCGCCGGATCGCCCGTCTCTTCGACCAGGTGGAAGCGCAGGATCCCCCGCCCCGTCTCAAGCGGGCCGTCCTCGAGGCGCTGGCGCAGGCGGCCCGCGCCTCACCACCGTCCACCTGGGTGTTGCCGGACCCATTCACGATGATCCGCTCCGCCTTCTCCAAATTGAAATCCGTCACCCTGCACTTCCCTGAGCATATGGAGAACGCCATCATGACCAAGAAGACGATGTTGATCGGCAGCACCGCGGTTGCGGCCCTGGTCGTGATCGCCGCGATCGCCACCGGTTTTCCCCCCATCGGGAGCGGCGCCGGCACCATCGGCGGCGACCCGGGGATCAGCGGGGTCCAGCAGGCCTCGCGCTACAAGGGCCGCAGCATGACCCCGGCCGACGTGACCATCGAGAACCCCGAGATCGCGGTGCTCCTCCAGAACCCCGAGGTCGTCAAGCTGGTCTCCAGCGAGGCGTTCCGGACGGTGATGGCGAGCGAGGCGTTCCGGACGCTGCAGGCGAGCGAGGCGTATCGCACGGTGATGAACAGCGAGGCCTACCGGACGGCGATGGCCAGCGAGTCCTTCCGGACCGTGATGGCCAGCGAGGCCTACCGCACCGTGATGGCGAGCGAGGCCTACCGCACCGCGATGGCCAACGAGGCCTTCCGCACGGCCCAAGCCCAGGGCGCTTTCCGCACGGCGCAGGCGAGTGAGGCGATGCGTACCGCGCAGGCCAACGAGGCGTTCCGCACCCTTCAGGCCAGCGAAGCGTTCCGCTCCCTGCAGGCCAGCGAGGCGTTCCGACAGATGCAGGCCAACGAGGCCTTCCGGAGCCTGCAGGCGAGTGAGGCGTTCCGGTCGATGCAGGCCAGCGAGGCCTTCCGCACCGTGATGGCCACCGATGCCTTCCGCACGGTGATGGCCACCGACGCCTTCCGCACCATCATGGCCACCGACGCGTTCCGATCGCTCCAGGCCTCCGAAGCGTTCCGCTCGCTTTCCCGGAGCCAGGCGCTGTCCGAGGCGTTCATGACCGAGGCGAATCGCTCGGCGCAGCGCAGCGCCGAGTGAACTGACGCAGCACCTCCCCCCACCCGGTGGTGGGAAGCAGTCAACGATCCCGGCCCGGTCTTACCGAGGCCGGGATCGTCGCGTACATTCTCCCAGTGAACCCACCTATCAGCATGCTGAGGCGGTCCCCCGGCCATTTGCTGGCCCTCCTCCTCCTCTGCGTGGGGATAGGCGCGCCCGCCAGCCTCGCCGCCCAGTTCCAGACCATCCAGACCACCGACATGCGGCTGGTCTACACCTCTCCGCTCCAGTCCTACCTGGTCCCCCAGGTGGCCCGGAGCTTGGAGAATTCCCTGCAGTTCCACCGCCGGTTCTGGAACTACACCCCGGACGGCCAGATCAACGTGCTGATGCACGACCTCTGGCACTACGGCAACGCGGGGGCACGGCCGGTCCCCGAGAACCACATCACGGTCGGGATCGAGCCGTATGCCCACGAGTATGAGTCCGGGCCGGCGCCCGAACGGATGGCCTCCTCGATGAACCACGAGATGGCCCACATCTTCACCGTGGACAAGCCGACACCGTCCGACCGCTTCTTCCGTTCGGTCTTCTTCGGCAAGGTGACCCCCAACGCCGAGGCGCCCCCGTCGATGCTTTACGGGTACCTTACCACGCCGCGCTGGTACGCGCCGCGCTGGTACCTGGAGGGGTATGCCGTCTATCTCGAGACCTGGATGAACGGTGGGCTCGGCCGCGTCATCGGTCCCTACGACGAGATGGTGTTCCGCACCCTCGTCCGCGACAGCGGCCGCATCTACGACGTCGTCGGGCTGGAATCCGAAGGAACGACGATCGACTTCCAGGTGGGCGTCAATTCGTACCTCTACGGCACGCGCTTCGTCAGCTACCTGGCCCTCCGCTACGGGAACGACAGCCTGCTGGCGTGGTTCGACCGCACGCCCGACAGTCGGAGGTACTTCACGTCGCAATTCCAGCGCGTCTATGGCCGGTCGCTGTCGGAGGAGTGGGCGCGCTGGATCGCGTGGGAGCGCGACTGGCAACGCGCCAACCTGGATTCCATCCGCCAGCACCCCACCACCGCCGCCCGTCCCCTTACCGACCACGCGCTCGGCTCGGTGTCCCGCGGGTACTACGACTCCACGACCAAGGGCCTCTTGGTGGCGATCCGGTATCCGGGGCAGGAGGCCGCCATCGCGTCCATCGATGTCGCGTCGGGAAGGATCCGGCGGATCTCGACCATCCAGGGGGCGTCGGGATTCTCCGTGACGTCGCCGGCGTTCGATCCCGCCTCGCGGACCCTTTTCTATACCACCAACAACGCCGACTGGCGGCACCTGAACGCGCTGGACCTGACGACCGGCCGCACCCGGGTCCTGATCCGGAACGCCCGCATCGGCGACCTGACCTTCAACGCGGCGGATCGTTCGCTCTGGGGTGTGCGGCACGACAACGGGTTCTCGACGGTGGTCCGCATCCCCTATCCCTACACCGAATGGAACCAGGTCCAGACCCTGCCCTACGGACGGGACCTGTTCGACCTGGACCTCGCACCCGACGGCACCACCCTCATCGGGTCGCAGGCGGAGATCGACGGGTCCCAGCGGCTGGTGCGGATGGACATCGCGGCGCTCCTGGCGAGGGACACCACGCACGCGGTCCTGTACGAGTTCGGCGACTGGTCGCCGTCCAACTTCGTCTTCTCGCCCGACGGCAAGTTCCTCTACGGCTCCTCCTACTACTCCGGCGTCTCCAACATCTTCCGCTACGACCTCGACCAGCAGAAGATGGAGCCGCTGACCAACGCGGAGACCGGCTATTTCAAGCCGGTCCCCGTCAGCGCCGACTCGGTCCTCGTCTTCGAGTACACCCGCAAAGGGTTCGTCCCGGCGATGATCCCGAACACGGTCCAGGCGCGGGTCAGCGCGATCCGCTTCCTGGGGAACGAGATCGCCGAGTACCGGCCCGAGGTCCAGACCTGGATGCCGCCGCCGTCATCGCGCATCAACCTGGACTCGATGACGATCTTTAAGGGCAACTACAGCGCGTTCCACAACTTCAAGCTCGACAACGCCTATCCCGTCGTGGAGGGGTACGAGGACGTGGCCGGCAACACCGCCGTGGCCGGCGGCATGCGTTTCAACTTCTCGGATCGGGTCGGTGCCACCTCGCTCGACCTGACCGCATCGTATTCCCCCGCCCAGGACTCGTCGTACGAGCGACCCCACCTGCGCGCGGTCTTCCGCCACTGGAACTGGCGCATCTCCGCGGCGCTCAACCGGGCCGACTTCTACGACCTCTTCGGGCCCACCAAGGTGAGTCGTCGCGGGTACTCACTGGCGGTGCAGTACACGGGCAACCTCCTCCAGGATGCGCCGCGGAACCTGTCGTACACCCTGCGGGCGGCAGGATACGGCGGCCTGCAGACGGTGCCGGAATTCCAGGGAGTGGCAGCCTCATCCGACAAACTTCTCGCCTTCTCCGGGAACCTCGGGTACGCGTCACTCAGGCGCTCCCTCGGGGCCATCGACGACGAACTGGGGACGACCTGGGGGATCACCGTGCGGGGCAACCAGGTCAACGGGTCGCTCTTCCCCCGCGTCAACCTCGATGTCGTGAAGGGCGTCCTCCTGCCGCTCGACCATACCTCGCTCTGGGTCCGGGCCTCGGCGGGGACGGCGCTGACCCACAACACGACCGATCCCAACGCCCGGTTCTACTTCGGTGGGTTCGGCAACAACTGGGTGGACTACCGGGGCATTCAGCAGTTCCGCGAGGTCGAGGCCTTCCCAGGGATCGAGATCAACGACGTGAGCGGTGCCAACTACGGGCGGGGCCAGGTGGAGCTGACGTTGCCGCCCCTCCGGTTCCGCCGAGTCGGGACGCCGAGCATGTACCTGCGCTGGGCTTCCCTGTCGCTCGTCGCCACGGGGCTCGTGACCGACGTCGATGACCCCGGCCTCAAGCGCACTATCGGCAGCGTTGGCGCGCAGACCGACATCCGGCTGGTGACCCTCTCCCACCTCAATTCCACCTTCTCGTTCGGATTTGCGGTGGCTGCGGGGGATGGCCTGCCGCGCCACACCGAATGGATGTTCTCGTTCAAGATCATGTGACGACCCTGCTCGCGGTGGCCGTGAGCATCCTGCCGGTGTTCCTGCTGCTCGGGGCGCTGGTGCTGATCGACAGCTACAAGCTCGTGGCACTCCGCGCGGTGCTGCTGTCGGTCGGCGCCGGCGTCCTCGCCGCGTGCGCCAGCTACCTGGTGTACATCGGCCCCCGGTCCGCCCTCGGTCTGGAGCCGGCCGGGTACTCGCTGTACGCTGCACCGGTCGTGGAGGAGTCGCTCAAGGCCGCCTTCTTCGTCTACCTGCTCTTCCGGGATCGGGTCGGTTTCGTCGTGGATGCCGCCATCATCGGGTTCGGCATCGGCACCGGCTTCGCCTTCCTCGAGAACCTCTACTACCTGCGGGTCAGCCCCGACGCGACGGTGTGGACCTGGATCGTGCGGGGATTCGGCACCGCGATCATGCACGGCGGGGCCACGGCCATCCTGGCGATGGTCTCCAAGGCGCTGCACGACCGGTCCCCCGCCCCGCACCCCGGGCTCATCCTCCCCGGACTCGGCGTGGCGGTGGTGCTGCACTCCCTGTACAACCACTTCCTGCTGCAGCCCCTCCTGGCCACGGCGCTGATCGTCCTGGTCTTCCCGTGGCTCTGCATCGCTGTGTTCCAGCAGAGCGAGCGCGCCACGAGGGTGTGGCTGGGCACCGGCTTCGACACCGACCAGGAGCTGCTCCGGGCGGTGCGGGCGGGGCAGGTCGCGGGCACTCCGGTCGGGATGTATCTCAAGACGGTGAAGAGTCGCTTCTCCCCCGAGGTGATCGTGGACATGATGTGCCTCCTCCGCCTTCGGGCCGAGCTCGCCATCCGTGCCAAGGGGCTTCTGATGATGCGCG
>JBDSIR010000091.1:0-20603 GCA_039917855.1 Gemmatimonadales bacterium
CTCCTGCACATTCAGCCGCGCGCCGGTCGCACCGAGGTGGTCGGCGTCCATGGTGACGCCCTCAAGATCCGCTTGGCCGCGCCCCCGGTCGACGGCGAAGCGAACGAGGAGTTGATCCGATTCCTCGCCAGGATCCTGGGCGTATCGAAGGGCGCGGTGACGCTGGTGAGCGGGGAGACGGGACGGCGGAAGCGGGTGCGGGTGAGCGGGGTGACGGCGGAAGACGCGGCGGTGAAACTGGCCGTGAAGGGCTGAGGGTGGAGGGTGCTGCAAGGCGGGACCTCACCCGGCAGCGCCCTAGACCCTTCACCCTCCACCCCGTATACTTCTCCGGCAACAGACAATCGACGTTCCGTGGCGATTTGCGCAGCTTGCGGGCCACGTAAAACATTCCGCTAAAACGCGCCCCCTCCCCGGGAGCCGTTTTCGGCCCCGGGGCTTTCGTTTCTTGGAGAGATGACGCCGTTGACCGCCCGATCCTTCGCCGCGGCTCAGGACAGGCCGCCCGACCGCCGGACCGCCCGACTCGAGCAGCTTGAGCGTCTGTTCACACAGCGCATTTTGCTGCTGGATGGCGCCATGGGCACCATGATCCAGCGACACCGACTCTCGGAAGCGGACTTCCGGGGGGAGCGGTTCCGCGACTGGCCGGTGGACCTGCGCGGCAACAGCGATCTCCTGATCCTCACGCAGCCCGAGATCATCGCCGATATCCACCGCCAATACCTGGCCGCCGGCGCCGACATCCTCGAGACCAACACCTTCACCTCGACCACTATCGCCCAGGCCGATTACCGGATGGAGACGCTGGCCCCGGAACTCAATCGCGCCGGCGCGGCCCTCGCCCGTTCGGTGGCGGATGAGTTCGAGGCCAAGGATGGCCGCCCCCGCTACGTCGCGGGGATCCTCGGCCCTCTCAACCGCACCCTCTCGCTCTCCCCCAAGGTCGACGACCCCGGGTATCGCGCGGTCGATTGGGCCGAGGTGGTGGCGTCGTACCGCGAAGCGGTCGAGGCGCTGGTGGCCGGCGGCGCCGACCTTCTGATGGTCGAGACGATCTTCGACACGCTCAACTGCAAGGCCGCGCTCTTCGCCATCGAGACAGCGTTCGACGCCGGCACCCCGCGCGTACCGGTGATGATCTCGGCCACGATCACCGACAAGAGCGGGCGTACCCTCTCCGGCCAGACGGTCGAGGCGTTCTGGAACTCGGTGGCGCACGCCCGCCCACTCACCGTCGGTCTCAACTGCGCCCTGGGTGCCGCCGACCTGCACCAGTATGTGCAGGAGCTCTCCCGGGTCGCGACCTGTCGGGTCACCACCCACCCCAACGCCGGGCTTCCCAACGCCTTCGGCGGGTATGACGAGACGCCTGAGTACATGGCGGGAGTGCTCAGGCACTTCGCCGAGCAGGGCCTCGTCAACGTGGTGGGCGGGTGTTGCGGTACCACCCCGGACCACATTCGCGCCATCGCGGAGGGAGTCAAGGGCCTCACGCCACGCGTCCCCGCGACCCCGCCCGGGCGTCTCCGCCTTTCCGGCCTCGAGCCCCTGACCGTCGGCCCCGACACACTCTTCGTCAATATCGGTGAGCGGTGCAACGTCACCGGCTCGCGTCGTTTCGCCAAACTGATCCTGGACGGCAAATACGCCGAGGCAGTGGCGGTGGCGCGCCTGCAGGTCGAGACCGGCGCCCAGATGCTCGACCTCAACTTCGACGAGGCACTCCTGGACAGCGTCGCGGCGATGGCGCGCTTCCTGCGCCTCCTTGCCGCCGAGCCCGACATCGCCAAGGTCCCGGTGGTCGTCGACTCCTCCAAATGGAGCGTGATCGAAGCGGGGTTGCAGAACACCCAGGGGAAGTCGGTAGTGAACTCGATCTCGCTCAAGGAGGGCGAAGCGGAGTTCCTCCGGCAGGCTCGGCTCGCGCGACGCTATGGCGCCGCGGTGATCGTGATGGCGTTCGACGAGAAAGGGCAGGCCGACACAGTGGAGCGCAAGGTCGCCATCGCGACCCGGGCGTATCGCCTCCTGGTGGACGTCGTCGGCCTGGCACCCGACGACGTGATCATCGATCCGAACATCTTCGCTATCGGCACCGGGATCGAAGAGCATGCGGAGTACGCCCTGTCCTACCTCGAAGCGACCCGCCGCATCAAGGCGACGCTGCCCGGGGCGCGCATCAGCGGTGGGTTGTCGAATCTCTCCTTCAGCTTCCGCGGCAACGACCCCCTGCGAGAAGCGATCCACGCGGCGTTCCTGTTCTACGCCATCCAGGCGGGGATGGACATGGGGATCGTGAACGCCGGCGCGCTCCCGATCTACGAGGACATCCCCACCGACCTGCGCGACAAGGTCGAGGACCTGGTCCTCAACCGCCGCCCCGACGCGACCGAACGCCTGCTGACGCTCGCCGCCGGACTGGGTCCGCGCGTCGCCGGTGAGAAGAGCGCCGCCGAGTGGCGCGGGAAGCCGGTGCACGAACGCCTCTCCTACGCCCTCGTGCACGGCCTCGATGAGTTCGTCGTGGCCGACACCGAGGAAGCCCGCCTGACCGCCAAACGCCCGCTCGATGTGATCGAAGGACCCCTGATGGCAGGGATGGGGATCGTCGGCGACCTGTTCGGCGCGGGGAAGATGTTCCTCCCCCAGGTGGTGAAGAGCGCCCGGGTGATGAAGAAGGCGGTGGCGCACCTGATCCCGTTCATCGAGGCAGAGAAGAAGCTCTCCGGCGAACGGCAGGCAGCGGGGAGGATAGTGCTCGCCACGGTGAAGGGGGACGTCCACGACATAGGCAAGAACATCGTCGGCGTCGTCCTCCAGTGTAACAACTTCGAGGTCTTCGACCTCGGCGTGATGGTCTCCTCCGATCGGATCATCGCCGCGGCGCGGGAGCATCAGGCCGACCTCATCGGCCTTTCGGGGCTCATCACCCCATCGCTCGAGGAGATGACCTTCGTGGCCGGCGAACTCGAGCGCGAAGGATTCACCACCCCGCTCCTCATCGGCGGCGCCACCACCAGTCGCGCCCACACCGCGCTCCGGATCGCGCCGCGGTATTCGTCGCCGGTGGTGCACATCAACGACGCCTCACGTGCGGTGCCCGCTGCGAGCGCGCTCATCAGCGACGAGCATCGGAGCGCCTATGCCGCGCAGGTGGCGGTCGACTACGCCCGACTCCGGAAAGAGCGCGAGGGAGAAGGAGATCGTGAGCTCACCCCCATCGGCCAGGCCCGAACGGCAGCGCTGAAGATCGCCGCGACCCCGGCGCCTCGCCCTTCCTGGCTCGGCGCGCGCTCATTCGACTGGCCTCTCCAGGACCTGATCGAGCGGATCGACTGGACGCCCTTCTTCCAGGCGTGGGAGCTGAAGGGGAGTTACCCCGGCATCCTCGAACGGCCCGAGGCGAAGGAACTGTTCACGGACGCTCAGGCCCTCCTGAAGAGGATCGTGGCCCAGCGACTCCTCCGGCCGCGGGCCGTGGTCGGGTTCTTCCCCGCCGCTCGCACCGGTGCCGACGATGTGACGCTCACCGACGCGCGTCCCCATTCGCCCGCCCATCCCGAGATCGCCCTTCACTTCCTGCGGCAGCAGGGACAGCGCGCTGCCGGACGCCCCTATCTGTCTCTCGCCGACCTCGTCGCCCCCGCCGACGACTACCTCGGTGCGTTCGCGGTGACCGCAGGGCACGGACTCGATCCCCTCGTGGCCGAGTTCGAGGCGAACAACGACGACTACAGCGCGATCCTCGCCAAGTCGCTCGCCGATCGTCTCGCCGAAGCGCTGGCGGAACGGCTGCACGAAAAAGTACGCAAGGAATACTGGGGTTACGCCCGGGCTGAGCGGCTCGGCAACGACGACCTTATCCGCGAGAGGTATCAGGGGATCCGTCCCGCGCCCGGCTACCCCGCTTGCCCCGACCATACCGAGAAGGGGACCATCTGGCGGCTCCTCGACGCGGAACGTGCGGCCGGCATGACGATCACCGAAAGTTTTGCGATGCTCCCGACCGCCGCGGTGAGCGGGTGGTATTTCTGGCGCCCCGAGTCGACTTACTTCGGCGTCGGCAAGATCGGCCGCGACCAGGTGGAGGACTACGCCCGGCGGAAGGGCTGGACGGTGGCGGAGGCGGAGCGGTGGCTGGCACCGAACCTTGGATATGAGAGGAGCGGGTCGTGAGGGCACGAGTGGAGAGTGAAGGGTCAAGGGTGCTGCCCCAGCAGGACCCCACTTTTATCAGCACCCTCCACCCTTCACCCTCCACCTCCCGGAGATCGCCATGACCGATCTGCGCACCCTCCTGCACGACGGCCGAGTCCACGTCGTCGATGGCGCCATGGGGACGATGCTCTATGCCAAGGGCGCGTTCCTGAATGTCTGCTACGATGAACTCTGCCTCAAGGCGCCCGAACTCGTTCGCGAGATCCATCGCGAGTACGTGAAGGCGGGCGCCGAGCTGCTCGAGACCAACACCTTCGGCGCCAATCCCCTCAAGCTGGCGCAGTACGGCCTTGCCGCCGACACCGAGAAGATCAACGCGGCCGCGGCCCGCCTCGCCCGCGATGCCGGGCGCGACCGCGCCCTCGTGCTCGGAGCCATCGGCCCCCTCGGAGTGCGGGTGGAGCCGTTCGGCGAACTCGGCATGCACGAGGCCGAGGCCGCATTCGGGCGGCAGATCGACGGGCTGCTCGAAGGCGGGGTCGACGGCTTCTGTCTCGAGACCTTTGCCGACGTGCACGAAATGGAAGCCGGGGTCCGCGCGGCGCGGGCGCGGAGCGACCTGCCGATCATCGCGCAGATGACGGTGGGCATCGACGGATGCACCGCATACGGCTCCGATGCAGCCACTTGGGGGCCGATGCTCGCCGCTCTGGGCGTCGACGCCATCGGCGTGAATTGCTCGGTGGGGCCGGCCGGCGTACTCGACGTGATCGAACAGCTGGCCAAGGTGGTGAAGCTTCCCCTTTCGGCGCAGCCCAACGCCGGCCTCCCGCGCGACGTGGGGGACCGCAAGATCTACATGGCGAGCCCCGAGTACCTCGGCACCTACGCCAAGCGACTGGCGGAGGCGGGGGCGACGCTGGTGGGCGGATGCTGCGGGACCACGCCTGAGCACATCCGGGCGATCTCCCAATTCGTGCAGAGCGTTTCGCCGCGACAACACACCACTGCGGTGCAGGCGAGCGAGGCGGAGCCGCTTCCGGCGGTGCCGGTCGCTGAGCGCTCGGCGTTCGGGGCCAAGCTGGCCGCGGGATCGTTCATCACCACCGTGGAGATCACTCCGCCCAAGGGGGTGGATCCCGAGCCAATGTTCGCCCAATGCCGCACGCTGAAGGCCGCGGGGGTCGATGCGGTGAACGTGCCCGATGGACCGCGGGCGCAGAGCCGGATGGGATCGCTCCTGTCGGGGCTCATGATCCAGCAGCAGGCCGGTCTCGAGGCGGTGGTGCACTACTCCTGCCGCGACCGGAACCTCCTCGGGATGCTGAGCGACCTGCTGGGTGCGGCGGCCGCGGGGCTCCGCAACCTGCTGCTCGTGACCGGCGATCCGCCCAAGATGGGGCCCTATCCCGACGCGACCGCCGTGTTCGACATCGACAGCATCGGGCTCACAAACCTCGTGGCGCGGCTCAACCGAGGTCTCGATCCCGGCGGCAACGCGATGGGGCAGACCACCAGGTTCGTCATCGGCGTCGGCGTGAATCCGACCGCACCCGATCTCGAGCGTGAGCTCAAGCGACTGCACTGGAAGATCGAGGCGGGAGCAGAGTTCATGGTCACCCAACCGGTCTTCGACGTCGCGCAGCTGGACCGCTTCCTGAAGCGGATCGAATCGTTCAAGGTGCCGGTGATCGCGGGGCTCTGGCCCCTGGTGTCGCTCCGGAATGCCGAGTTCCTGGCGAACGAGGTGCCGGGAGTGACGGTGCCGGAGGAGGTGCTGACCCGGATGCGCATCGCGAGCGGCAAGGGGAAGGAAGCCGCGCTCGATGAAGGAGTGCTCATTGCCCGGGAGATGCTGACCGCCGTGCGGGACCGGGTGCAGGGAGCGCAGATCAGCGCGCCGCTGGGGAAGGTGCCGGTGGTGCTGGAGGTACTGAGGTGAACGCACCCCGTCTCCCGCAAGGCGACCAAAGCGGCCCATACGAGCGCGAAGCGCGAGTCGGCCACGAGGAAGGGGGGCAGGGGGTGAGGTGGATGCGGAGAGGGAGCCGGGGGGTGAGGCGCGTGCGGCAGGGAGGCCAGGGGTGAGCGAAACCCTTTCCGGCGTTATCTTTGGGGCCAGTTTACAGGCTTCCCGGACCACGTGGAGCACCCTATGAGCACCACCGCCACCATCCCTGTCGGCGTCAGCCAGCTCTCCGAAGAGGAGGAGTTGTTCCGCTCGACCGTGCGTGAATTCGCCGAGTCGGAGGTGAAGCCACACGTGCACGAGATGGATGAAGCGGCCCAGTTCAAGCCCGAGATCATCACCAAGCTCTTCGAGCTCGGCCTGATGGGGATCGAGGTGCCGGAACAGTATGGCGGCGCGGGCGGATCCATCCTGCTCGCAGTACTCGCCATCGAGGAACTCGCGCGAGTGGACGCGTCCGCCGCCATCTACGTCGACGTACACAACACCCTGTTCAACAACGCCCTGATGAAGTGGGGCAACGAGGAGCAGAAGCGGCGGTTCTTTCCCCGGCTCACCACCGACCTCTTGGCCGCCTTCGCCCTCTCCGAGTCGGTGAGCGGCTCCGACGCCTTTGCACTGCAGTGCAAGGCCGAGAAGGCAGAGAGCGGGTGGAAGCTCTCCGGACAGAAGCTCTGGATCACCAACGGCGCCGAGGCGGGGATCTTCCTCGTGTTTGCCAACACCGACTTCGCCAAGGGCTACAAGGGCATCACCGCCTTCCTCATCGAGCGCGCCACCCCCGGCTTTGCGATCGGCAAGAAGGAGAAGAAGCTCGGGATCCGCGCTTCCAGCACCACGGAGTTGATCTTCGACGGCGCATTCGTGTCCGACGCCAACGTCCTCGGCGTGGTAGGCCAGGGATACAAGGCCGCCATCGAGACGCTCAATGAGGGACGGATCGGGATCGGCGCGCAGATGATCGGCGTGGCGCAGGGCGCTCTCGATGCTGCGGCCGGGTACCTGAAGGAGCGGAAGCAGTTCGGCAAGGTGCTGGCGGAGTATCAGGGGATCCAGTTCCAGTTCGCGCAGTGCGCAGTGGAGCTCCACGCCGCGCGCCTCATGGTGTACGATACGGCGCGCCGCAAGGACGCCGGGCTTCCCTTCACCACCCACGCCGCGATGGCGAAGCTCTTCAGCTCGCAGGTCGCGGAGCGGGTCACCTCGCAGTGCGTCGAGTTCTTCGGCGGGAACGGCTACACCCGGGAGTACCCGGTGGAGAAGTTCTATCGGGACGCCAAGATCGGGACGATCTACGAGGGGACCAGCAACATGCAGCTGCAGACCATTGCCAAGACGCTGCTGCTCGGCGGACGGTAGTCGAGCAGGTCCCTCGATGCTTTCGGATGGTCGGGCGCGCGAACCCATGATGGACTGATCCCACGAGGCTCCATCCATCCATTGCGGGTCATACCAGGTGAAGATTCGTCAGTGGCAGGAACCCTGGATTCCCAGGAAACCAAGAAGTGGTTTGTGTGGTCTCACGGCGGAGCTCCGCGGCGAGACCCCACAGTCATTTCTCCTGGGTTCCAGGGCATCCTGGGTTCTAGTTCCCGCCCGACCATCCCATAGATAGATGCCGACTGGCAGGACCGGAGCCTCGTGGGTTCAGTCCATCCTGGGTTCGCGCGCCTGCTGGTACAGGCACCTAACCGATCGCCGCCTTCAAGCGCGGCCCTGTAATTCGTATACTTCGGTGTGCTGAAGCGTTTCATTTTCGCAACGTGCCTCCTCGCGGCCCCCCTGACCGCGCAAGGCCCGACGACGCCATCGATCGGCGCCGGCCCCCCGGGTCCGCTGCAACTCCCCACCGTGCTCAAGCGGAAGGTCGACGCTTGGTATCGGACCACCTCGCGCCGCACGGGGGGCACCTGGGGGATCGCGGTGACCGACGAGCGCGGCAATCTGCTCTGGAGCAGGAACCCCGACCGTCCCCTCCTCCCCGCCTCCACGATAAAGATCTTCACCACTGCCTACGCCCGGAGCCGGCTCGGCGGCGACTACACCCGCCAGACTCGGGTGGTCGGGATCGGGGTGCTCGACTCCACCACCGGGCAGTGGACCGGCACCTGGCAGCTCCAGCTCAACGGCGACCCTACCCTTGAGGATCCTCACGGAATGGGTCCGCGCCTCTATGACCTCGCGGCCCAGCTCGCGGCCCAGGGGGTGCGGACCCTCGCCGGCCCGATGCTGCTCACCAGCGCCGAAGCGACCACCGCCGACGCACGCTACCCCTCCGCCTGGCGGAGCGCCAACATCGGCAGCATCTACGCCCCGCTCATCGGCGCGGTGACCCTGCACGAGAATATCGTCGACCTCCTGGTCCTCCCCTCGGGCCGGATCGGGGGACGGCCGCGCATCGCCCGGGACGCTCCCTTCGGCGTGAAGGACCTCATCGTCAACGAAGCGGTGACTCGCGCAAGCCGCCGAAGCCGTCTCCGCCTCGTGCCACTCCGCGACGGGCGCGTGGCGCTCCGCGGCTGGATCGGCCATCGGGCAGGGATGCGCCAGGTCAAGGGCGCCTCGTCCGACCCGCGACGGGTGCTCGAGGCGGCGTGGGCGGCCGTGCTGCATCAGGCGGGGATCCGCTGGGACAAGGAGGCCCCCACCATGCTCCCACCCCCCACCGCGAAGACCACGGTGCTGGCCGAGGTGAGTTCCCCGCCGCTCGATTCGATCGTCGCGATGGTCAACCGGCGCAGCCTCAACATCGGCGCCGAACTCCTGCTCCGCTGGGCCGCCGGGTGGGATGAACCCGCCGAATCTCTCCAGGCGTTCGTGGCGGAAGTTTCGGGGATCAGTGAAGGCCTCCACCTGGTCGACGGGAGCGGACTCTCCCACGACGATCGGGTAACGCCGCGAGTCATGGCGAACTACCTCGCCCGGATCCCGACCCGCCGGGGGACCGAACTCTTCCCCTTCCTCCTCCCGGCCAATGGGGCCGGCACTCTCGCCCGACTTCGAAGCGGCTTTCCGGCGACGGGGGTCGTGCGCGCCAAGACCGGCACACTCGCCGGTGTTGCCACGCTGGCCGGTTACCTCGGGCGACGAGGGGGGACGTACATCGTCGTGGCGTTCTTCAATGGCGGGCGCACCCGTCGCGCGCGGGCGGCCCAATGGCAGCTCTTCCGCGTCATCGGGGGCGACGGCATCCAGATCCCGGTCGACACCGATTTCGGCCCCGAAGTGGTCGCCGATACCAACGAGGCCCCGGCGCCAGCGCCGCTGATCCCGACCACGACCACCGACACCACGGAGGGTGCCGAGACAGGCGAGGTCCTGCCACCACCGGAAGGCCCCTCGCCGAGCGGCCCGTGATCGAAGACCGACCTCGCGGCTGGGCCTACCTGCTCGCGACGATCCGGTCTCGGCCCCCCTCTTTCGCCGCGTACAGCGCCTCGTCGGCGCGCTTGAGCAGTGCGGCCGGGAGTTCCTTCGATCCGCGGACCGCGGCGCCGATCGAGATCGTAACGGCGAGCCCGTGGCGGCTGGACTCGACCCCCCGCTTCTCCTGCCCGCCTCTTCCCTTCGGCCGATCGCCCGACCGAAGCGTGAAACGGCTCGCGGCCACCCCCGCGCGCGCACCGTCGAGTCGCGCCAGCGCCTCCTTGAGGGAGAGGCCGCTGAACACCAGGGTGAACTCCTCACCGCCATAGCGGAAGGCCTGGACGTCCCGCACCTCGCTCAGTCGCCACGCGACCATGCGCAGGACCTGATCACCAGTGTCGTGGCCGTAGGTGTCGTTGAACTGCTTGAAATGATCGACGTCCACCATCGCCACCACGGCGCCCTCCGGCAGTCCATCGAGCCTTTCGTCGAGCGCTCGGCGCGAAGGGAGGCCGGTGAGCGCATCGCGATACGCCGACGAGAAGATCGACTCGAGCGTCCCCGCGATCATCGCCGCGCCACCCCCCGCGACCAGCACGAGGGCTCCTGCCCGGTCCCCGATGACGAGGGCCACCCACCCTGCGACCACTGCCCAGAGCGAACCCTGGGCGACCCCATCACCCCGCAGAAGGCTCGCGACGAGGAGGGCCAGCGCGGCGACGATGAACGCGATCCCCGCGACCCCGGGTAGTCCGGTCCACTCGAGGTACGGGATCGCCCCGTAGAGACCAGAGGAAGCGCTCTTCCCCGCCGTCATCAGCGCGTACCCCAGCACCGCGACCACCGCGATACCGGCGGTGGGAACGTAGATCCCGCGGAATCCCTGCTCGCGCGACCACCCGACCACCCCCAGGACGAGCGCGAGCACGACCGCCAACGGGAGTCGCCACATGGGCTCCTGCGCAAGGGCCACCCATCCCCAGACCAGACCGAGCACCAAGAGCCCGACGAAGAGCCGGCCACGTTGGAAGCGCCAAGCGAGGCCGATCCCGGTCAGAAAGACCAGGGCCGGCAGCCATTCCGCGACCTCGGTGAACCCGGTGAGCGACGTACCGAAGCGCGCCAGCGCCACGGCGGCGATGACGATGAGCCCTTCGGGGATGACGAGCGAAAAGATGCGGGGCAAAGGCGGCGGGGTCGAAGGTTCGTCGAGGCGACAGGGTAAGATAGCGCGCTCACCGAGGCAGGCGAGCGTTGCCTGTTACTGTTGTCGTTGTTCAAACTCGTGAGCGCCCTCCGGGGTTTCGGGGGTTTCTCGCTATGCCTTCCCTTGCCGCGATCTCTGCACCCCCCGTTATTCTTCCCAAATGCACCTCCTTCTGACCCTCGTACTCCTCCAGGTCCCGACCCAGGACACCATTGGCGCCTTGATGACCAATGCCGGGGTCGTCCGCGCAGCGGGGAAGGTCGACTCAGTGTTCGTCGCCCGGCTCAGCGACACCGCCACCGTCGACGCCGGGGACTGGACCGCCTACCTCATGGCCCGACTCGGCGTAAAGCCGATCCCCGAGATGGGACTCCGCGTCTTCATCGACTCCACCCACCTCCGGGTGCGCGGGCGGGTGAGCGACATCCCCGCCGAAGCGCGGACGGCGCTGGTGTCTCTGCTGGCATTCCTCGACCCGGAGACGCCGTTCGAAGCGGCGGTGACGCTCGACCGCGCGGCGCCGAACGCCATCCGGTTCCACCTCGAATCCGCCTGGATCGCGGGTTTCACGGTCCCCGATGCTATCCTGGGTCAGGGGCTCCGGGTCGTGGGAGAGAAGTACCCGGTGCTCGCGAATGGGGGCCGCGACCTCTTCGTGGAGATCCCCGCGAACGCGATAGTGCGCTTCACCTCCGCGGGAGTAAGATTGGTGGGGGCCCCCCGCCCCACACCGACCCCACCCACCCGGCGCTCCTCGGCCCGACCCCGATGACCCAGCCTCTCCGCATCTATCGGCTCTGGCGCACCTCCGGCATCCTCTGCGCGGTGGGGGCGATCGAGTTCGGCTACGTGGCCTGGACGCGGCACACCTGGTGGCCCCTCATCGGCACCGCGGGCCTGGTCGTGGTCTCCGGCCTTGCCCTCCGACGGGCCCGCAAGGCCCGCCACGCCGCGCGCCCATGAATTCCGCCATCCTGCAGGACCGTCGTCCTCCTCGGCGCCAGCAGCGTATTCATCAGGTGGTCACCCTCGCGGTCTTCGTGCCGTTCGCAGTACTGTATATGAAGCAGCCCATCAAACTCGACTTCCTCTGGGCCGGGCTCTGCCTGCTCGGAGCGGTCTATTCCACGTTCCGGGGAAATCTCCCCGCCTGACCGGGGTCCGCCATGGCCTACCAAGCACGCATCAAACCACAGTTTGTCGCCCACTACCCCGGACTCAACGGGGTGTCGTGGTACGACGTCGAACCGCTCTGGACCGGATTGAAGGAACGGAGCACCAACCTTCTCGGCCAGCGCCTCGCGAGGCTGAGGACCGGGGCGGGGCACATCACCGTGATCGCGGAACACTGCGATCTCCGCCAGCCACAGGACCCGGTCAACACGCCCACCGGGTGAGTGCCTACCGGCGGGAACTCGGGCTCTTCTCCGCCACGATGTCGGTCGTCGGCGGGATCATCGGATCAGGGATCTTCCTCAATCCCAGCATCGTGGCCCAGCGCCTCCCCACCGGCGGCTGGGTCCTCGCCGCTTGGGGCGCCGGTGCCGTCATCGCCCTCCTCGGCGCCTTCATCTTCGCCGAACTCGGCCAGCGGATGCCCAAGGTCGGCGGCGGCTACGCCTACCTCCGCGCGGCGTTCGGTCCGCTCCCCGGATTCCTGTACGGGTGGGCCCTCCTGCTCATCATGGCCACCGGCGCCGCCGCCGCCGTGGCGATGACCTTCGCCAACTATCTCCAGGCGCTCACCGGCTTCTCCGCCACCCTCATCCCCGCCGTCGCCGCCGGGGCGCTGATCCTCCTTTCCCTGCTCAACATGGCCGGGGTCCGCCCCGCCGCCTGGACCCTGAACGTCCTGACCGTCCTCAAGCTGACCGCCCTTGTCACGCTGATCGCGGCGGGCCTGCTGCTCGGCGGCTCGGCTGAGAGCGGAGCAACGCAGCACGCAGCACCCAGTACGCAGTACGCTCCCCTCGGGATCGCCTTCGCCTCCGCCCTCGTCCCCATCCTCTTTTCATACGGCGGGTGGCAACAGACCAACTTCGTGGCCGAAGAGATCCGCAATCCGGAGACCACCCTGCCCCGCGCCCTGCTGCTCGGCGTGGTGATCGTGGTACTGGTCTACTGCCTCGCCAACGCGGCCTATCTGCGGACCCTGGGACACGCCGGCCTCGCGGCGAGTCACGCTCCCGCGGGGGACACGATGGCGGCAGTGCTCGGCCCCTGGGGCCGGACCTTCATCACGGCGGGGATCACGATCTCGACCTTCGGGTTCCTCGATCTGGTCATTCTCGTCTCCCCCCGGGTATATCAGGCGATGGCGGCCGACGGACTCTTCTTCAAGAGCTTCGCACGCATCTCCCCACGGACCGGCACCCCCACGATCGCGATCGCTTTCCAGGGGGTCTGGGCGGTGGCGCTCCTCTTCACCAAGAGCTATGGACAGTTGCTGGACTACGTGACCTTCGCAGACTGGATCTTCTTCGGCGCCACCGCGGCGACCCTATTGGTGCTCCGGCGCCGGCCATCCCCGCCGGGATTTCGCGCTCCCGCGGCCCCGCTGGCGGTGACGCTCTTCGTGGCGGCGGCGGCGTATGTGGTGGTCGGCTCAATCGCCGCCGACCCAGGCAATGCGATCCGGGGTGCCGGGCTCCTCGTGCTGGGGATCCCGGTCTATCTCTTCTGGCGGTGGCGGGGTGGGCTTGCACAGGAGCAGTCCACAGGCGCTCAAGACGCATAAGACGCTCGAACAGCACAGCAAGCTCTCTCGGCAGGGCAACGTTCTTCCCTGAGCGCCTCGAGCGCCTCGAGCGTCTCGAGCGTCTGTAGACTGGTGCTGGCGGGGTGGGCTTGCCCCGGCGAAGGGCGGGTGACAGTATTGGCTTCGAACCAGGGAGCAATGACACGTGGCCGCAAAGAAGGGGAGCAAGGCGAGCGCGACCCCGGTGAAGGGGGGCAAAGGGTCCGGGCGCACCGGCACCCGCGGCGTCGCGTCCCCGGAACTGGCGGCGATCCTGTCCGAACGCAACGCCGAGAAGTTCTGGACGCTCCTCAACGACATCGTCTTCCCGCGCTACGAACGCTTCGGGCTCGACGGGCTTTCACGGCCGGAGCAGGTGGCCCACTGCATTGACTGGCTGATCCGAGAGACCGAGACCGTCGGGATCCGGAAGTGGTTCGAGGAGATCGCGGGGAACTACCCCTACCAGACCCTCGAGGCGCTGAAAGCGATCGGCGCCGACCACACCTTCGAATTGCTGGAAATGCTCTTCGGCGTCTTCCCCGAAGAAGTTCCCCATGACCAGGACGAGCGTCTGGCAGTCATGGGGGATTTCACCGGCCGCGAACGCCGCGCCTTCAAAGAATTCGACTCCGCCTGGGCCGACTACCAGGACGACCACATGGGACTGCTGAAGGACTATCTCGAGGCGCACGCATCTGAGTGGCGCAAGGAGTAGCAGGCGGGTAGGCGGGTAGGCGGGTCGCTACAACAACGCTGTCATCCCGAGCAGAGCGAGGGATCTAGCCGGCCTCGATCGGAGCGGGAACACCCGCTTCGGTCTTCGCTGAGTAGATCCCTCGCTCTGCTCGGGATGACACCTTTCTTGTTCGGCGCTCCTCTCGAGCTTGCCGACCCGCCGACCCGCCGACCCGCTTAGTACCGGTAGTGATCCGCCTTGTACGGCCCATCCACCGACACCCCGATATAGCTGGCCTGCTCGGCGGTGAGCTTGGTCAATTTCACTCCGAGCTTGTCGAGGTGGAGACGTGCCACCTTCTCGTCGAGTTTCTTGGGCAGGGTGTAGACCTTCTTCTCGTCGTACTTGCTCCCCGAGACCGTCGGGAGCCCCTGCGCGGCGAGGTGCAGATCGATCTGGGCGACCACCTGGTTGCTGAAGGAACAGCTCATCACGAAGCTCGGGTGCCCCGTGGCACAGCCGAGGTTGAGAAGCCGGCCTTCGGCCAGGATCATCACGCTGTGCCCGTCGGGGAAAACGAACTCGTCGTACTGCGGCTTGATGGTGATCCGGGTGATCCCCTGCTTCTTGAGACCGGCCATGTCGATCTCGTTGTCGAAGTGGCCGATGTTGCCGACGATCGCCTTGTCCTTCATCCGCTTCATCTGGTCCACGGTGATGATGTTCTTGTTGCCCGTGGCCGTGATGAAGAGGTCGGCGGTGGCGACGACATCCTCGAGCGTGGTGACCTGATATCCCTCCATCGCCGCCTGCAGCGCGCAGATCGGGTCCACCTCGGCGATCACGACCCGGGCACCCTGCCCGCGGAACGCCTGCGCGCACCCCTTGCCCACGTCACCATAGCCCACCACCACCGCCACCTTGCCGGCGAGCATCACGTCGCTGGCGCGGAGAATGCCGTCGGTGAGCGAATGTCGGCAGCCGTAGAGGTTGTCGAACTTCGACTTGGTGACCGAGTCGTTCACGTTGATCGCCGGGAAGGCGAGGGTCCCCGCCGCCATCATCTCGTAGAGACGGTGGACGCCGGTGGTGGTCTCCTCCGAGACGCCCTTGAGGTCGGCCAGGACCTTGGTCCACCGCCCCGGGTGCTTCTTGGCCTCGGCGTTGATCAGATCGAGGATGACCCCCCACTCCTCGGGGTCGTTCGCTTCGTCGAAGGCCGGGATCCTCCGGGCTTTCTCGTACTCAGCCCCTTTGTGCACCAGGAGCGTCGCGTCACCGCCGTCGTCCAGGAGCAGTGAGGGGCCGGTGCCGTCAGGCCACATCAAGGCCTGGTCGGTACACCACCAGTACTCGGGGAGGGTCTCCCCCTTCCATGCGAAGACCGGGATGCCGCGCGGATCGGCCACCGAGCCGTCGCGCCCTACCACCACCGCGGCCGCGGCGTGATCCTGGGTGCTGAAGATGTTGCAGCTGACCCAGCGTACGTCGGCGCCGAGCTCGGCCAGGGTCTCGATCAGGACCGCCGTCTGCACCGTCATGTGCAGCGAGCCCATGATCTTGGCCCCCTTGAGGGGCTTCTTCCCCTTGTACTCGGCGCGGAGCGACATCAGCCCGGGCATCTCGTACTCGGCCAGCCGGATCTCGTTGCGCCCGAACTCGGCGAGGGAAAGATCATTCACCTTGAACGGCTCACGCCCGGCGGCCTTGGAGGCGGCGAAGGGGTGCATCGGTGCGGTCGTGGTCGTGGTCGTGGTCGTGGTCGCAGGCATCTTTGTTCCGTAGTTTAAGGATGTTGGGTCTTGGGTGTTGGCCACCGACCACCGACTACCGACCCGCAGTAGCAACGAAGAGGGTCGGGCCCTTCGCGGCCGCGTCGGGTGAGATCGGGATGAATCGGGGCCGAACCAGGCCGGCACCGTCGAACCAACCGCGTACGGTCGATTCCTCGAAGCCGAGCCAACGGTGGCCCATCGTCTGCTGGTATTCGGTGCGACCGTGGGGCCGCATCTCGACGAGCATCACTTTGCCGCCGGGTTTGAGGGCCCGTGCCGCCTCGCGCACCGCCGCGGCCGGATCGGCCACGTAGTGGAGCACGAGAAAGAGGAGCGCGGCGTCGAGTTCGCCATCCTGGATCGGGAGCTCCTGGAGCGAGCCTTCGCGGAAGTCGATGTTGTCCTGTCCGACGAGACGGTTCCGCGCCGCGCTGAGCATCGCGTCGGACTCGTCGACCGCGACGACCTTGGCGACGAACGGGGCCACCTCCCCTGCGATGCGGCCGGTGCCGCAGCCAAGGTCGCCAACGGTCCAGCGGTCGTCGAGGAGGGCGAGGAGGGAGGGTAGGTCGGCCCGGTCACCGAAGAGGTGCGAGCGGACGTCGTCCCATCGGCCGGCGGTCGAGTCGAAGAACTCCTGGCTCCGGGTCCGGCGCCGGGAGAGCACGCCCTTGACCCGCCGGGCGTCTTCTCGCGCTTCGGAGCTGGCGGCGACGTCGCCGCGCACCACCGCCCAGAGCTGTGTTGCCCCTTCACCCATCGAATCGGCGGCAAGGCGGTACCACCGGCTGGTCCCTTCGGCGCGCCCCGCCACCCACCCCTCGTCGCCGAGGAGCTTGAGATGGCGGGAGACCGTGGATTGAGGAAGTTGGAGCGCGGTACAGAGCTCCGCCACCATGAGTTCTTCCTGCTCCAGCAGGAGGAGGACCCGACACCGGACCGGATCGGTCAGGGCCGCGAGGTGATCGAGGAGTGCTGGGCTGGACACGCATCAATCATAATATCCGGATGTACGGATGTAAAGAGGGGCGGTCGGGCGGCTAGGCGGTCGGGCGGTCGGGTAAAGGTGCATTTCCGGCAAAGCCGCGGAAATTCCACGCGCGTTGTCATCCTGAGGTCGCTTCAGCGGCCGAAGGATCTCGCCTGCGAAGACCGTCCCCTCACCATTGTGACCATCTTCCTTTGCGGGTCCAATTGCGGCTCCCACCTGGGGTCCAGAGTTCGGTCTCAGCAAGCAAGATCCTTCGGGGCCTTGCGGCCCCTCAGGATGACAGCCTCACAGGGATCCTTCGCCGCTTCGCGGGACCGGTGGACACACCTCCCACCGCGTCCTACCTTAATTCACAGATGCCCCAGCTCCGAATACTCCATATCGCCCTCTGCCTGAGTGCCGCGCTCCTCACCCTGGCACTGGGCTCGATGCGCTCGTTCGGTCCGACGGTCGATCTCGCGATCTCGCCGATGGTCATCTGGGTGCTGCTCGGGCTGGCCGCGATGGCGATCCTGGGTGCGGCTTCGATCCGGACCACGATCGAGCCCGCCCGCGGCGACGAGCCGATCGAGGCGTGGGTCGAGCGTTGGCGAACGAAGTGCGTCGTCGTCTGGGCCACGCTCGAGGGAGCTGCGGCCCTCTGTGGAGTCGCCCTTCTGCTCGGCGCCAACCCGTGGTCCGCCGGCGCCCTCGCCGCGGGCGGACTCGGCTTCCTGGCGAGCCAGTCGCCGGGCACCCTCGCGGGACATTAAGTGAATTCACCACGGAGGACCGGAGGAGCACGGAGACTCACGGAGAAGTTCCTTCGTGTCACTCCGTGCTCCTCCGAATCTCCGTGGTGAATGCAGGCTGCCCCCCACACAGATGCGGGTAGTTGCCCTCCTGCCGGCGGCTACGGAGATAGTGGCCGCCGTGGCCCCCGAGATGCTCGTCGGGATCAGCCACGAGTGCGACTACCCCGCCTGGGTCACTTCCCTTCCCCGAGTCACCCGCACGTCCGTCGATGTGAATGCCTCGTCCGCCGAGATCGACGCGCAGGTGCGCCAGCTCACCGCAGAAGGGAAGCCAGTGATCTGGGTCGATGCCGAGGCCCTCGAGGCGCTCAAGCCCGACCTGATCATTACCCAGGGACTCTGCGAGGTCTGCGCCGTCGCTGATGGGGAAGTGGTCAGAGCCGCTGTCCACCTGTCCACCCGTCCCACTGTCCTCTCCCTTGCGGCCAAGACATTGGAGGGGATCTTCGAGGATGTGAGGTTGGTCGGTCAGGCCGTCGGGCGGTCGGATGCGGCGGAAGAGGTCGTGGCGGGGATGCGGCACAAGTTGGATCAGTTAAGTCAACAGAAACCGCTAAGGTGTCATCCCGAGCAGAGCGAGGGATCTACCATCCCTAGAGTGGTGGTGATCGAGTGGTTGGACCCTTTGTTTCTAGCAGGCCATTGGGTGCCAGAACTAGTCGACGCCGCCGGCGGCATCGATGTCGGCGCGAAGCCGGGGGAACATTCCCACCCTCGCCCCTGGAGCGACCTGCTCGAACTGAAGCCCGACATCATCATCGTGGCGCTCTGCGGTTTCTCGATCGAGCGGGCACAGCAAGAGTGGGAGACCAACCTCCCGACGGAAGCGAGGGAAGTCTTGGCTTCTCTATCGCGCCTTACGCGCCTCCCGCGCCTTCAGTTCATAGATGGGAACCAGTATACCAGCCGGCCGGGGCCAAGGGTGGTGGAGGGATTCCTCAGTCTGGCGTCGCCATTGGCGACACGGCCGAGCCGCGGCTCTTAGCCGCGGAGAAATGGCGCCGGCGGCCAGTCGCCTCGGCGTTCTACGCGGGATGAACCCGCGGCTCGGCCGTGCCGCTACGCGGCTAACGCGGGCGCCTACACCAGCCGGCAGGGGCCGCGGGTGGTGGAAACGCTGTAAATTGTCTGTCGTTTCGACGTCGGCAATAAGGCACACCAACTCACACTGCCAGATGAGCAAATGCAAACTCCCTTCCTTGAAGCTGTGCGCCTCGGACCGTACAAGGGAATCATTTCCCTAACTTTATCGGGACTTGAGCAGGTCACAGTGCTTTGCGGAAGGAATGGGGCGGGCAAGAGTTCAGTAATGGAGGCAATCAATATTCCAGCTAAGTGCATTCCCGGCCGCACAATCGGCGACAAAGAGTCAATGCAGCTCGCGGAAGCATTCGTCAAGAACGCCGGCGTTAATTCCAGTCAACTCGGGCGGGTGCAACTCGGCTACCATGGGCTCATCCAAGAGATCTGCACGACTAGGCCTGTGTGGTTCGCGAGCGAGCGGGACGAATTCGTCAGCCTCGTTGCCGAGCAGCGCCCATACCGTCCCGTAATTAGTCAATTCCCGATCGATGTGATGAACGCCCGCGCGGACTTCGAAGGGCTATTTCAGCCTAGACCCCGCATTACGCTTGTTCCACCAAAGCGCAACATCGAAGCTGCCGCAACGATTCAAACGCAGCAATCGGTCCAGCCGAATGGCCAAGGGGTGGCAAACGTTCTCTTCCATGCGAGCACTCAGCTCAAAGGAAAACCCGAGAAGGTGCTCGTAGACAACATCCAAGAGAGCTTCACAAGGCTCACACGTGGCAGCAGCTTCCGGCTGACGACAGATCGCAATAATCAGGTGCAGATCTTCTTCGAAGATACGCGTGGAGTCGCGATTGACGCGGACAACAGTGGGCTTGGCCTCCGTGACCTATTGGCGATCCTCTGGCATGCTCACGCGCCGGATGCGGATGTGGTGTTGCTGGAGGAGCCAGAAAACCACCTCAATCCCGACCTGCAACGCAGGCTCCTGGCGGAACTGTGCGGACAGAAGCACAAGCAATTCATCATCTCCACTCACTCGAATATCTTCGTCGATACCTCCAGGGTCGGCAAACTCATTCTCTTGAACTACGTTGACAACGTGGCCGCGACGGACGCCACCGATCGCGGACTCGCACTGGCCGAGATGGGCTACTCTTCAGCAGACAATCTGATTTCGGACACGATTGTTCTAGTAGAAGGACCCAGTGACGCGGAGATCCTTGAGGAGTTCTTCGATAAAGCCGACCCCGAGGGAAAGCACATCGTTCGTTTTTGGCCACTCGGAGGTGATACAATGAGTCGAATCAACCTCTCTGTATTCTCAAGAGACCATCGCGTCTTCGCCCTGATCGATAGAGATGCCAAGAGTGACAAGGTCCGCCGCGACTTCGAAGAACACTGCAAGCAGGCTGGTATCCCTTGTCACCGCCTCAAGCGAGCGGCAATTGAAAACTATATACCACTCACTTCATACCGTGCTGTATTCAAGGGTCAGGTCATGGCGACGCTAGACAAGCTAAAGGACTCAGAAAGCGTTGAACAACAGCTGGGTTTCAGCGTAAAGCGCAAAGCCCGCCAACTAGCACAACTCACATCGATTGATGCAATCTTGGAAACCGACCTCGGTGAGTTCGTTCGCCTGGTGCACCAGGCAGCACCACTCTCACATTAGCACGCGTGTCATCGCCCCTGCCCGAACTAGCTGATTCCACAAACCTCTCGTCGCCTTCTCGCCGCTTTGCATTCATCGACGGCAACACCTACCCCAGCCGGCCGGGGCCAAGGGTGGTGGAGGGACTGTTTCTGGGTTGAGTGTCAAGTGAGTATGACAGTGGCCCTGAACCTACTTTCACAATTAGACATTGCGTACGCCGTCGCTATTGTGTGGCTTG
>JBDSIR010000092.1:0-2804 GCA_039917855.1 Gemmatimonadales bacterium
GATTTGTTGGAATCGACGACCCGGGGCGATCCGCAAGCGCCGCTACGGTGGACCTGTAAGAGCGTCCGTCAGTTGACCGCCGAACTGACGCGGATGAAGCATCGGGTCAGTCATCAAGTAGTGGCGGATCTGTTGCATGCATTGGGCTACAGTCTGCAGGCCAACAGCAAGACCAAAGAAGGGGCGAACCATCCGGACCGCAATGCCCAGTTTGAGCACTTGCACGGGAAAGTGAAATGGTGTCTGGGGCGGCGCCAGCCGGTAATCGGCTATGGTGGCGATCCATGGGGCAACCCACCTATCTCCAAGCGACACGCCTACTGATCACGGCTGACGCAGGAGGCAGCAACGGTTCCCGGCTACGGCTTTGGAAACTGGAACTGCAAAAACTGGCCGACGAAACTGGTCTGCGGATGGTTGTCTGTCATTTCCCGCCGGGCACCAGCAAGTGGAACAAGATCGAGCATCGACTGTTCTCCTACATCAGCCAAAACTGGCGAGGCAAGGCTCTGCGAAGTTTCGAGACCATCGTCAGTCTCATTGCCGCGACCAGCACCTCAACTGGTCTCAAGGTTTATGCCGAGATTGGAACTACGAAATCCAACCGCGCAACTTCATCTTCTGATCAGGTTATTTCTAACGAGGCTTCGCCTCAGACCGACCAGATGTACCGCGTGAGGCTGGGAGCATAACGGATAATCGAGCAAGGCTCCGGTCGACGGTGAGGAACTGCGAGCAGTTCCTGCCAATGAGTTTGGCCGCCGAAGCGGCAATCGATCCCGAAGGATCGGAGTCGTACCGGAGCGGAGATGAGCATACCACACAGCGTCGCCGACATCCTCGATCGGCATGTGACCTTCCAACTGGAGTGCATCGACCGCATGTACCTGAATGTGTACGTGCCGATGTTGCAGTGCGCAAGCGGAGTCGCAAAGTTCTTCCGCAGCCACCGTGGCCACAAGTTCGCTTCTTCGGCTCTGATGGACCCGATGACCAAAGCCTTCGTGGCGTCGCTGGAGCACTTCTCGAAACAGCAGCAGATTCCAGTAGTGCAGTTCCACAAGGGCCAGCGTAAGGATGAGGTGATGAAGGAGCACCTGGCCCGGTTCGACAAGCCGGAAGGAGTCCTGTTCATCGGCAAGGCGCAGGAGAAGACCCCGGTATTCCGCACCGAGAAGCGCCGGAATCCCCAGACCGGACACACCTACCCATGGATTGTGCGCTCCACCGCGATGGTCAATCACTTCTACTGCTACTGCGTGGACCGCGATTTCGGCCCCTTCTTCCTGAAATTCTGCTCCTACTTCCCCTACAACGCCAAGCTTTGCCTAAACGGGCATGAGTACGCCAAGTGCCAACTGCGCCAGAAGGGGATCGGCTTCAAGGCGCTGGACAATGGATTCGTTTCTTGCGACGACCGCGACCGATTGCAAACCATCTGCGACCAACTGGGTCCCGAACAGATTGACGCGCTGTTGCGCCGTTGGCTGGCCAAGTTGCCGCATCCGTTTACGCCCCCGGACCGGGAAGCCGGCTATCGCTACGATCTGTCGATCTTACAGGCCGAGTTCTCACTGACGCAGATTCTGGACCGTCCTCTGAGCGGGCGCATGCTGTTTGAGGAGATCATCCGTGAGAATCTCGACCTCGGCCGTCCCGACATGGTGCAACTGATCTTCGACCGGCGGGTAACCAAGCGAACACCGGGACGATTCCGGACTCGGGTGCTGACCGACGGCGTGATTCCCTCTCTGCATATCGACTACAAGAACTCTCGCATCAAGCAGTACTTCAAGCAGGTTCCGGAGGTGCGCGAGGTCGGTGCCCGCACCGAGACAACCATCAACAACACACGCGACTTTTCCATCGGCAAGCGGCTGTGTAACCTGCCCGCTCTGCGGCAGGTCGGCTTCCAAGCCAACCGACGTGTTCTCCAAGTCGAACGCCTCAGCCAGGACTGCGCCGTCGGAGAAGAAGCGATGCTGAAGTTGAATCGACCCGTGGAGGTAAATGGGCAACGGGCCGCGGCTTTGCGCATCACGGACCTCCGCGTACTGGCGCTGTGGCATCTGCTGGTCTGGTTTCGTCTCCTGCCTTGCGGCTTCGCCAATCGAGATCTGCGGAAACAACTCGCAGTACTCACCGGGCAAGATCCCCATCAAATCACCCAAGGCAAAATGACGTACGACCTCAGACGCCTGCGCTTGCACGGGATGATCGAACGGATTCCGAAAACCCATCGCTATCAGGTGACCGACTTTGGTTTTCGGGCCGCTCTATTCTTCACCCGCACGCACGCTCGTCTCTACCGCCCCGGATTGGGCGAGGTGATGCCCAACGCGCCGCCCATCGACACGCCAATGCGACGGCACCTCGCCAGGATCGAGGCCGAAATCGACCGCCGCGTGGGCGCCGCCAAGCTCGTCGCATAAACTTGACTCAAGGACAAAAACTTTTCGAGATCAAGAACCCTAGCGGCCGGCGCGGGGCTGCACTATGATGAGAAACGATTATGCACCCGGTTCCGGTTAATCGGCAGCAAGCGCTCGTGGAGCGCCTGATGACGGCCTGCGGCGGGGCTTACAGCCCGCAGACGCGCAGGAGGTACTTCATCTCCGGCCCGCAGTGGGCCGCGGCGTACCAGGGGCAGGCGCTGTTCCATGCGCCCACGCGCGAGAGCATTGGGTTTGAGGAGGTCATCCGCAGGTACGGCGAGATCGGCATCGCCTACTGGACCACGCACGACACGGACGTGATTCCCACCGAGGCGCTATTCGGCGACCGGCAATGGGAGATCGTGGCGC
>JBDSIR010000093.1:0-10444 GCA_039917855.1 Gemmatimonadales bacterium
AGGATAATGTTGTGGTCGCATGGGCAGATCCCCACGGGCACCCAACAGATCACATTTCGCGAGCCTTCGTGCTTTCGCGCTTTCGCGAGAGGTTGGCCGGACCCCGCTCACCGGACCGTCGCCGTCAACAGCCAGTCCCCATCAGGATCGATGGTGATGGCGGCGGGATCGCTCCGTACGTTGTCGAACACCACCTTCGTGCTCCTGCCCGCCACATCCGCATGGCGAACGTCGCCGTCGAGCGCGAAGCCGAGCTGCGGCAGGGTCCACGTCCCCCACCCGTCGGGCTGGGTCTGCCGGACGGTGAGCGTCAAGCGCTTTGCGCGGCGCTCATAGGTGCGCGTCACCTCCAGCTGAGGATACCCCGGCTGGGTGAGCCACTCATAGAAGAAACCGCTCAGGTCCCGTCCCGCCGCCTCCGACATCACCGCCGCGAAGTCGCTCGACAGCGCCACCCCGTCACGGAAGCGCGACTGATACGTCCGAAGGCCGCGCCAGAAGGCGGGGTCGCCGATCATCCCCTGAAGGGCCCGGAGCACCAGCGCCCCCTTGGGATAGTTGTTGGTATTGAGGAGCCCCATCAGGTCGCTGGTGGCCGTATCGAGGATCGGCCGCATGGTGGTCGGAGACTCGATCACGGCCTTTCGCATCGCGGCGTATCTGGCGACCCGGGAACGGTCGCCGTCCGCGTGGCCGATCCATTCGGCGGCCAGGAAGGTCGCGAACCCCTCCGACAGCCAGAGGTGATGCCAGTCCCCCTCGGTCACCGCATCCCCGAACCACTGATGGGCGGTCTCGTGCGCCACGGTCTCTTCGCTGAGCCGCCCGCTCCCCATCGCCCGCTCGTCGTAGAAGATCGCCGTGGCGTTCTCCATCCCGCCGAAGCTGGTGCTCGACTCGACGTGGGCGAGGCTCGGGTACGGGAAGGGGCCGAGCTTCCCCTGGAACCAGTCGATCATGTCGCCGGCGCGGCGGAACGGTATCTGGGCGGCGGCGCTGTCCGCGGCGAGGGCCCAGACGCTGAGCGGCACGCAGCGCACCGCGCACCCGGCCGGTGGGAGGTCGGTCACGGCGAATTTCGCGATCCCGATCACCATGTTGTAGGTCGAGACCGGCCGGTCCAGCTGGTAGTGCCACTGGGTCTTGCCGCCGGGGAGCGAGTCCACCCGGAGGAGGGTCCCGTTGGCGATGACCCGGTGCCCCGGTGGCGCCTCCACGTGGAAGGCGACGGTCGCCTTGTCGGACGGATGGTCCTGGGAGGGGAACCAGCGGTGGGCACGGTCGGGCCAGTTGTCGGCGAATACGGTGATGGCGTCCCCGGCCCGCCGGATCATCAGACCGTCCCGGGGGTAGCCGTGATACCGGATCCGGGTCTGGATCGAATCGCCCCCTTTCTTGTCGTGGGGGATGACCACCTGGCCATTCCCCACCCCGAACATCGTGCGGTAGAGCCGGGTGTTCTCCCGGCCGTCGACCAGCACCCGCACCACCCGGAACACCGAGTCGAGCTGGACCACCACCGGCTCCGCCGAGGCCAGCCGCCAGGTGGTCGTCACCTCGGCCGCGAAATGGGCCCCGGTGTCGCTCACCTCGAGCAGGATGTCGTAGCGCAGGGCGTCGTGGTGCGGGTGGACGGTATCCGCCCGCGCTGCGAGGGGATCCTGCAGGGCCAGCAAGAGTGCGAGGAGCACGATTCGTCGCCTGGCGGAGGTTCAGTTGAACTGCGCACCACGGAGACACGGAGAGCACGGAGAACCGCAACAACTTTGTGGTCCCACAAGGAGCTCCGCCCCGAGACCACAACAATTGCTTTTCTCCGTGGCCTCCGTGCCTGAGCCTGCCCTGAGCGCAGCGAAGGGTGGTGCGCCATTGCAGATCTAGTCCTGCTGGGGCGCCGGCTTCACGATCGCCGAGACCAGGGTGGCGGCCGGATCGACCCGGAAGGAAATGTACTCCCCCCCGATCGCGTGGCCCGGCACCCCGCACAGGATCCAGTACCACCCCGGCGAGTCCACCACGAACTGGGTGTGGTCGGTGCGGCCAGAGGCCATCCCGGCCACGGGGGTCCTGCTGTAGGCATACAGGAACGCCGGTTCGCCGGCGCGCTCCGGAAGCTTTTCCCGTTCCTGCTGCACGATGAACGAGTGCGTGGTCGAGTCGTCGTTCCGCCAATCGAGCTTGACGATCCACCCCGACGGGACCACCACCTGCACGCCCCCGCGGGTGACCCCGCTGAGGTCGGCTCCCTGGGCGCCGATGGCCCGACCGGCCACTAGCTCCAAGGTGACGCTCCGGGAGGCGGCATCGGGGCGGACCCACGCCGGCAGGGGGGCCGACTGGGCAGCTACCAGGGCCGGCAGGGTACTCAGAAGGAGGGCGAACGGCAGGCGCATGATCTCGGGCTTGACGGGTGGCTGTGCGTACTGCAACATAGCTGAGCTATTCCCCGCCTCAATCTTACCAGGGTCCTTCAGGACGAGTTCCGCGCACACCCACGCCGGGGCTCGGATGCACCATTCCCTCTCTGTGGAGGTCGGACTGCAATGCGTCTCGTGAATCGATGGTCGATCGCCGCCGCGATGCTCGTGATCGCGGGCCCGGTCGCGGCGCAAGCCGCTCGCCGAATGAGCACCCCCGCCGGCGCCGGGAACTGGACCACCTACGGTGGCGATATGTGGAACCGGCGCTGGTTCACCGGCGCCCGCATCAACAACGCCAACGTCAGTCGCCTCACCCCCCGCTACATGTTCCAGACGGGCACCGCCCGGCTCGGCTCGCTCGAGACCACTCCGCTGGTCGAGAACGGCGTGATGTACATGACCACGCCGTACAACACGGCGATGGCATACGACCTCAAGACCAAGAAGCAGCTCTGGCGCTATGAGCATCGCCTGGGCACCACGATCTTCTGTTGCGGCCCCAACAATCGCGGCTTGGCGATCCACGGCCCCCACGTCTACATGGGCACGCTCGACGCCCGGCTGGTGGCGCTCGACAAGAAGACCGGCGAAGTGGCCTGGGACATCGAAGTGGCCGATCCGACATTCGGGTACTCGATCACCCACGCGCCGCTCGTCATCGGCGACATGGTCATCGTCGGCGTCTCGGGCGGTGAGTACGGCATACGCGGGCACGTGACGGCGTACGACGCCGCCACCGGGCGCCAGATCTGGCGGTGGTACAGCATTCCCGCCCCGCGCGGCGACCCGACCTTCGATCCCGCCGCCCCGAACGGTTGGTTCGGCAGCTGGGTGCCGACCACACCCGAGGGCACCGACCTCCACCGCAACATCACCCAGGAAAAGGCCGACAGCTCCCGCTATGCCGATGCCTGGCAGCGCGGCGGCGGCGGCGTCTGGATGACCCCCGCCTACGACGCCGGCCTCGGGCTGATCTATCTCGCGGTGGGCAATCCGTCGCCCGACCTCGACGGCTCCATCCGGCCCGGTGACAACCTCTACACTGACTGCGTGGTGGCCATCGACGCCAAGACCGGCGCCACCAAGTGGTACTATCAGACCGTGCCGCACGACGTGTGGGATCTCGACGCCGTCTCGCCCCCGGTCGTGGCGATGGTCGGCGGCCGGAAGGCCGTGATCCATGCCGGCAAGACCGGCTGGATGTACATCCTCGACGCCGCCACCGGCCAGCGCATCCGCCGGAGCAACGCCTTCGTGCCGCAGGAGAACATGTTCGCCCTCCCGACCGGGGCCGGCGCACGGATGCTCCCGGGCGCCAACGGCGGCGCCGAATGGAGCCCGATCTCGGTCGACCCTGGGCTTCAGTATGGCTTCGTGGCGGCCCTCCACCAGCCGATGAACTACATCACCCACTACGCCCCCTGGGAAAAGGGCCGTCTCTGGCTCGGCTCCGCCTTCGTAGCGATCCCGGGTGAGCGCCAGTACGGCCTCTTCTCCGCGATCAACCTGCAGACGGGAGCGATCGCCTGGCAGAAGCAGGTGGATCAGCCGATGATGGGTGGCGCGCTCTCGACCGCCGGCGGGCTGACCTTCACCGGCGAAGGGAACGGCAACTTCAACGCCTACAACTCGCGCACCGGCCGGCTGATGTGGCAGTTCAGCGCCGGCGCCGGCTGCAACTCCGCCCCGATGGGATTCTCGATGGACGGCGAGGACTTCATCGTCGTGGCCTGCGGGGGTAACTTCCAATTGAACTTCCCGCTGGGCGATGCGGTCATCGTGTTCGGGCTCCCCAGGGGCCAGACCATGGCGCGCCGCTGACTCTCCGGCAATACCGGCCGGCGGGGCCCCTCAGGGGGCTCCGCCGGCCACTTTTATGTCTCTTTTGGAGATCCACCGGCCTATGCTTCAGGTTTCGATGCGGAATCTTCACCGGAGCGCGGGCCTCTCCGCTTTCATGCTTTCCGCTCTCGTGATTTCGGTGCGCGAAGCGGGCGCTCAGCAGCCCGCGGCCGTCGCCGTGCAGTCCATCGACCCCAGGTGGATGACGGCCGACTCCGCCGCCAGGCGGGTCACCTTTGCCTTGACCGCCGGGCTCACTCCCTTCAACGGCGCGCTCAATTTCAACGGCTTCCGCGACGGCGAACTCACCTTCGTCGTTCCCGCCGGATGGTCGGTCGTGGTCAATTTCCTCAATCAAGATGGAATGCTGTCACACAGCGCCGAGGTGATCGAGGACAAGCAGCCGGTACCGCTCCGGGCCGTCGATCCCGCGATCCTGCGGGCCTACACCGCCAATCTCGAGCAGGGCGTGGCGTTCGGCGGCGGCAAGGACGTGATGCGCTTCACCGCCAATCCGCCGGGGAACTACCTCTTCTTCTGCGCCGTTCCGGGACACGGCGCGGCCGGGATGTGGACCCGGCTTCAGGTCGACGCCGCCGCCACCACGCCACGAATGGTCTACACCCCCAAGCCCGCCGCACCGACCAGCCGATGACCCGCCGACTCCTCCTCACCTGTGGCCTGGTCGCCGGGATCGCCTTCGGGGCCGGCGCCGCCGTGGTGGTGCAAGGGCCGAGCCCCTGGTCACGGGTGGGGTGGACCGAGTGGCAGAAGTGGACCCCCGAGTCGCGCCAGGCGTGGACCGATGGCTTCCTTGCCGGTGCGGCCGCGGGTCAGGCGCCAGACAGCGTCTTCGCCGATTCGTTGCGGCTGGCGCAATGGATGACAGGTCGACCCGCGGGGATCCGATTCCCGTTCGGGAGCAACATCTATCAGGCGCGCCTGCAGGATTGGTATTTCTGGGAGAACCATCGTGGGGCGCCGGTGTGGCAGGGGGTGTGGACCGTGAACGAGGAACTGCGACGCTCGGGACGCTGATGCCCCGCCCTGCCATTGCATTCGTCGCGACCGCCGCGGCCGTGCTCCTCGTCTCGGGATGCGCGGCCGCTCAGATCTCGGCACCCGCCCCGGGCCGCGACGCCCCCGACACCATGGCGATCGTTACGCTCGCCCGCGCCCTCTCCCACGATTCGATGAAGGGACGGGGCCCCTGGACGCCGGAGAACAGTGCGGCCGCCCGACGCCTCGCCTCCGAGCTCGCCACGCTCGGCGCCAAGCCCCTCGTCGGCAGCTCGCTGCTCGTCCCCTTCGTCACCCGGGATCGCCCGGCGGACACCGTCTACAACGTGATCGGCGTCCTCCCCTCCCGTACCGGCACCGTCACGGGTGAGCTCATCGGGATCACCTCGCATCTCGATCACCTCGGCATCGGGGCCGCGGACTCGTCGGGCGACACGATCTACAACGGATTCCTCGACGCGGCGCTCCCCAACGCGATGGTGCTCGACGTGGCGCGCCGGTACCGCGCCTCTCCGGGCGACCGCCCCCTCGCGGTCGTCTTTTTCAATCTCGAAGAGCGGGGGCTCCTCGGGGCCATCGCGCTGGCCGACCACCCCGACGCCGAGGCCCTCTTCGCACGGTTCAACCTCGTGATCGGCGTCGACGCCGGGGCGCCCGCCGGTGAACCCGTGGCGTGGAGTGTCATGGGGGCCCTTCCCCCCCACCCCGCCGCCCTCCTCGCCGACTCGATCGCCCGGAGCCATGGCTGGACCCTGCGGCCGAGCGCTCCGCGGCCGATCTCAGATGTGTATGTATTCGCCTCGAAAGGGATCCCGATCCTCTTCCCGATCCCCGGGCCGGAGTGGAAGGGCTACACCCTGGAGCAGCGCCTCTTCGCGATGCATCGGTGGGACCATTACCACAAGCCGTCGGATCAGTGGGTGGCGGACTTCCCCCTGGTGGGGACGGCGGCGTTCGCCCAGTGGCTCTGGGAGATCGTGCGCGAGACCTCCAAATGACCCCTTTTGGCCCTGGGGCAGCCCCGGAGGGCCCCCCGAGAGACCGGACTGGCACTCTGCGGTCCAACTACCTATCTTGTCTTCGGCTGGTCGTGCGTGGCACGACCTAACTTCCAGTGATCGATCAGGGGCTGGCCTGGCGCCGGCCCCTGCATCTTTCCCGAAAAGGGCTGCCTCCCGTGAAGGCATGGTTCACGGACAACCGCGTAGTCGAGGGTACGGCGTGATCCGGCTCCGATTACACACACAAGGAGCAGGTCATGGCACGTACTACCGGCACGGTCAAGTGGTTCAACGATGCGAAGGGTTTCGGATTCATCACCCCCGATGGCGGCGCGAAGGATTGTTTCGTGCACCACTCGGCGATCCAGTCCGAGGGCTTCAAGTCCCTCGCCGAAGGTGAGAAGGTCGAGTTCGACATGGTGCAGGGCCAGAAGGGCCCCGCGGCCGAGAAGGTCGTCAAGCTCGGCGCCTGAACCGACCCTCGGGTCGTTCTGAAGCCGGTCTGCCCTCGGGCAGGCCGGTTTCGTCTTTTCGTGGGCTGTCGCCCACGCTCGGCTGATCAGCCCTTTCGGGCTGAGAGGTCTGGATCCAGGGGGCGTAAGCCCCCACGCGCCGAGAAGGGGCGTAAGCCCCTGGCCCTCGGGCAGGCCGGTTTCGTCTTTATATTCCCCCCATGCCCACCTACTCCGAATACCTGAAGCTCGACGAGCTCCTGACGCTCCAGCGCCCCCTCTCCGACGGGCCGGAGCACGACGAGATGCTCTTCATCGTGATCCATCAGGTCTACGAGCTCTGGTTCAAGCAGGTCTCCCACGAACTCGACCATCTTGATGCCCTGTTGGCGCAGGGGGATGGCCACCGCGCCCGCCACACCCTCAAGCGGATCCTCACGATCCTCAAGGTGATGGTCGGGCAGCTCGATATCCTCGAGACGATGACCCCGCTCGAGTTCCTCTCCTTCCGCGACCGGCTCGAGTCGGGCTCCGGTTTTCAATCGTTCCAGTTCCGCGAGCTGGAGTTCTTCCTCGGCAACAAGAACCCGAAGGCGCTCGAGCGCTACCCCGCCGGCAGCGACGCGCAGAAGCGCCTCGAGCGCCGCCTGGCCGCCCCCACCCTCTGGGACGCCTTCCTCAGGCACCTCGCCGCCCATGGCGTGGCCGTCCCCAAGGCCGACTTGGCCCGCGACGTGACCCAGAAGATCGAGCCCTCGGCGGAGCTCCGCACGGCGCTGGTGAACGTGTACCGGACCAAGCCCGACCTCGCCGATCTCTGCGAACGGCTCGTCGACCTTGACGAGGGGTTGATGGAGTGGCGCTATCGCCATGTGAAGATGGTCCAGCGCACCATTGGCACGAAAAAGGGGACGGGAGGGAGCGCCGGGGCCGAGTATCTCAAGACGACTCTCGACCAGCCCCTCTATCCCGACCTCTGGGCGATCCGGACCGAACTCTGATGGACGCCGCCTCGCTCGGTCGGGCGCCGAACGCCCTCGCCCCCCACTACAGCCGCTTCCGCGTGTCGGAGCGGCTTCTCCTTACCGGCCACTCCCACCAGGCGTGGCCCGACCGTGGCTTCGCGGCCCAGAGCGAAGCGTGGGAGGACGCGGCGCGATATGTGGACGACAAGTGGGAGCAGGCCTTCGCCAAGGCCGATCGGGTCAAGGCGGGGTTCGCCGCGCTCCTGGGCGATGCGGGAGGCGGGATCGCTCTGGCGCCCAACACCCATGAGCTCGTTGTCCGGCTGCTCTCGGCCCTTCCACTTCGCCAGCGTCCGCGGCTCGTCACCACCGACGGCGAGTTCCACACCATCCGCCGCCAGCTCGACCGGCTGGGCGAGGAGGGGATCGAGGTCGTCAAGATCGCGGAGCACCCGCTCGAGAGCCTGTCGGCACGCTTGGCCGCAGCCGTCGATGATCGCACGGCGCTGGTGCTCGTCTCCGCCGTATTCTTCGACACCGGTCGGATCGCGCGGGATCTCCGCCCGGTCGCAACGGCCTGCCGGAAGCATGGAGCCGAGCTGCTGATCGACACCTATCACGCACTCAACGTCATCCCCTTCTCGCTCGCTGACGAGGGACTCCTCGACGCGTATGTGGTCGGTGGGGGCTACAAATACTGCCAGCTGGGCGAAGGGAACTGCTTCCTGAGGATCCCTGCGACCTGTGACCTGCGACCAGTGGTGACCGGCTGGTACAGCGAGTTCACGGCGCTGGCCGAGAAGCAGCGGCCGGGCCAGGTCGCATATGGTGAGGGTGGGGACCGATTCGCCGGCGCGACGTACGACCCGACGAGTCACTATCGCGCGGCGGCGGTGTTCGACTTCTTCCAGGAGATGAAGCTCACCCCGCCTTTCCTGCGCGAGGTAAGCCAGATCCAGATCGGGGTTCTCGCCAGCGCCTTCGATGCCTTGGATCTCGACCCCAAGCTCGTAACACGTGATCGGAGCGCTCCGCTGACCGAGACCGGCGGGTTCCTGGCGCTCCGATCATCGCACGCCACCGCGCTCGCCGCAAAACTTCAAGCCAGGGGCGTGCTGACCGACGCGCGGGGAGAGGTACTGCGGTTCGGGCCGGCGCCCTACCTCAGCGACCAGCAGCTGCAGGATGCGATGGGGGTGCTGGGAGAGGTCATTCGCTGATGCCCTCTCCCCCTGTCCCCCTCTCCCGACAGGGAGAGGGGGACAGGGGGAGAGGGGGGGTCGGGGAGGGGGTTCAGTGGCAGCTATCCGAGACCACCTCTCCCTGGATCGTCACCGCGCAGACGTGCGTGGTGAATTCGAACGGATCGCCGTCGAAGACCGCTACGTCGCCGTCCATCCCCCGCTGCAGCGACCCGACCCGATCTTGGAGGCCGAGGATCTTCGCGGCGTTGGTGGTGATGGTGGCGAGCGCCTGTTCGATGGGGAGCCCGAACCCCGCCGCCATCCCCGCCTCGAAGAGCACGATGCGGGTCTTCGGCACGTACCCCTCGTAGCCGCTCTGGAGCGCCACCGTGATCCCGGCGTCCATCAGGAGCTTGGCGGTGGTCACCGCGGCGTTCCGGGTGTCGCCTCCGGTGCGCATCATCGTCGGGTGGAGGATCACGGGGATCCCCGCCTCACGGATCTGCGGGATGAGGAGGTACGCCTCCGAGGCGCCGTCGAGCACCAGCTTGAAGCCGAATTCCCGCTGCAGCCGGAGCGCGTCGAGGATATCGGTGGCGCGGTGCGCCGTGATCAGCGCCGGGACCTCTCCCCGGAGGACCGCCGCCAGGGCGTCGAGCTTGAGGTCGCGCGCCACCGGGGCGTCGGGCTTGGCCGCGACGATCTTGCGGGCGTACTCCTGCGCCTTGATGAACTCCTGACGCAGCATCGCCACGCTCTTGGCCCTGGTCCCGGGGCTCTTGAAGTTCGACTGCACGTCTGGACCGAGGGTCATCGCCACCATCCCGAAGGTGTCGATCACGGCGGTGGCGACGTCGGTGCCCCGGGTCTTCACCACGATCGTCTGCCCACTGGCGAGCGCGCCAGGGCCGTGGCCGGTATGCAACGTGGTGACGCCGAACTGGCGCACGTATTCCACCAAGCGCTCACGCGGGTTGTACGCGTCGATCGCGCGGAGCTCGGGCTGGATCGGCCCGGACGTATCGAGCTGGTCCTGGTCGTGCGGCTGGTTGAGAAACCCCGAGAGCCCCACCACGCTGTGCGCGTCGATGAGCCCGGGGGTCACGACCCGTCCGGACAACGTGCGATAGCCGTTCGGCACCCGCACGCTGTTCGCAGGGCCTACCTGCTCGATCTTCCCATCGCGTCCGATCAGGACGACCCCATTCCGGATCGGCGCCCCGGCCATGGTGTAGACCGTCTCCCCCCGGATAGCCACCTGGGCGGCCAGGGGTGCTGAGACCAGGGTCGAGGCGAGCAGGAAGGCTCCGCCAACCGGTCGCGAGACCGCGAATGCGCGAAGGTACGCGAAATAGGACTTTGTGGGTGCAAGGCGGGGCCCACCCTGGAGGTCACACGCTCCACTTTCGCGAGTCTTCGCGATTTCGCGCTTTCGCGAGAGGTTCACGGAGCCAACCTTTGAGCCCAGGACCAACGTTGCGGACGCGCGCATCAGTCGTGGTCCTCCATGTCGGCGTGCACCTCGAAGATCCCGTCGCGGATGGAGTCGTACCCGCCCCG
>JBDSIR010000094.1:0-39480 GCA_039917855.1 Gemmatimonadales bacterium
AACGGCGCGCGGGGCTCCCCTCCCCCGACAGGGGGAGGGGTCGGGGGAGGGGCTGTCAGCGGGGCGAGGGGTCGGGGGAGGGGCTGTCGGCGCGGGGACGATGCAGGTTGACTCAAGTGCCTGACCGGTCTACTTTTACGCCACTCAAGCGAGGGCTGTCTGTCGCCCTCCACCCTCCGCCGCCTGAGGTGACAGGTTGGCACCGGGTCCCAGCGAAGTCCACCGAGCCCTTCGGGGGTGGTGGCGTCGTCGGGCACTCCGGGTCGGGGTGCCTTTTTTGTTCCTTCAGCGGGAGACCACAGACTGAACACGTTCGAGCGAGAGCGGCGCACCCGCATCAACCGCCAGATCCGTATCTCCCCGGTCCGCGTGATCGGGGCCGATGGAGAGCAGATGGGTGTCCTTCCGGTGGAAGAGGCACTCGCGGCGGCGGAGGCGGCGGGCCTCGACCTGGTCGAGGTGGCCCCGATGGCACGGCCCCCCGTGGTCAAGATCATGGACTACGGGAAGTACAAGTTCGAGGAGGCCAAGGCGGCCCGCGCCGCGCGCAAGAAGCAGCACGTGATCCAGTTGAAGGAAGTGAAGTTCCGGCCGGGCATCGACGACCACGACTACGATTTCAAGGCGCGCCACGCGCGCGAGTTCCTGCTCGAGGGGAACAAGGTCAAGGCGACGATGATGTACCGGGGACGCCAGATGGCGCACCTCGAGTTCGGCAAGGCGGTGCTGGACCGGTTGGCGGCAGAGCTCGCCGACGTGGGCAAGATCGAGATGGACGCGAAGCTCGAGGGCCGCAACATGACCATGGTCCTCGCGCCGAAATAACGTTGTGGCGCCGCTTGCGGCGCCTGGAACAGCGCGCAGCAAGCTGCGCCAGAACGGAGAAGCAGAGATGCCGAAGATGAAGACGAAGCGCGCGGCGATGAAGCGCTTCAAGAAGACGGGGAGCGGCAAGCTGAAGCGCTGGCACGCGAACCACAGCCACATTCTGACGAAGAAGTCGCGGAAGCGGAAGAACAAGCTCAAGAAGGGCGACCTTGTGAGCTCGGCCGACTTCCCGCGTGTCTCTCGTCTCCTTTCCGCTTAAGGAGGGCGCCCGATGCCTCGCGTAAAGAACGGCGTCGCGCACCACGCGCGCAAAAAGAAGATCATGAAGGCCGCCAAGGGCGGGTTCCAGGCCCGCTCCAAGCTGTACAAGGCCGCCAAGGAGAACGTCGAACGCGGCATGGCGTACGCCTACCGCGACCGGCGCAAGAAGAAGGGGGACTTCCGTACCCTCTGGATCACGCGGATCAACGCGGCGGCCCGCATCAACGGCCTGAGCTACTCGCGCTTCATGGCGGGCCTCAAGGCCGCCGGCATCGAGCTCGACCGCAAGGCGCTCGCCGACCTCGCCGTCCGGGACATGGACGCCTTCGCGCGGATCGCCGAAGCGGCCTCCAAGGCCGTGGCCTGACGTTGCCCCGCCATTTCATGGCGGGGATCTTCTAAGCCCGCGATCCATCGCGGGCAAATGCCTGGGGTCGGTGCCGGCAGGCGTCCGGCCCCTCGCCTGTCTCATCCTCCCGTCCATCGCGCCGATGACCGACCATCCCGCGCTTGCGGCCCTCACGCCACGCCTCGCGCGCATTCCCACGCTGGATCCCGCCCAACTCGAGGCGGAGGAGATCGCCGTGCTCGGCCGCAAGGCCGGTGCATTGACGAACCTCCTGAAGGAACTCCCTGCGCTCGAACCCGACGCGCGGCGACGCATCGGCGCGGCCGCCAACGAGCTCAAGGCCCGCTTCGAGGCCGCCATCGCCGAGCGTCGGGTCGCCCTCGCCCACGAGAACAAGGCCAAGGCCGACGCGGTCGTCGACCTCACCATGCCCTCCCGTCGCCGCTTCACCGGCGCGATCCACCCGGTCACCCAGGTGGTCGACGAGATCCTCGGCATCTTCCGCGAGCTCGGCTTCGTCCGCGCCGTCGGACCCGAGGCCGAGACGGAGTGGCACAACTTCCGCGCCCTCAACTTCCCCGCGGACCATCCGGCGATGGATCAGCACGACACCTTCTACCTCGACACCGGCGACCGCCGCTCGGTGGAGATGGAGCGTCGGCGCGGGCGCACTTCCGGACTCTTTCCGACCAACGAACGGCGCCAGAGCGAGTCCGATCGCCGCCGCCCGAACGACGGACGCACCCTCCTCCGCACCCACACGTCGCCGGTGCAGGTGCGGCTGATGCAGGACGCCCCGCCCCCGTACCGCGCGGTGATGCCGGGGGTGGTCTATCGCAAGGATCCGTTCGACCCGTCGCACGCCCCCGCCTTCCTCCAGATCGAGGGGCTCGCGGTCGACGAGGGGATCAGCTTCGTCGACTTGAAGGGCACCCTCCAGCATTTCGCCCAGCGCTTCTTCTCGCCGCGCACCCAGGTGCGCTTCCGGCCCTCGTATTTCCCGTTCACCGAGCCCTCGGCCGAGATGGACGTCCAGTGCCAGCTCTGCGGCGGGGCGGGCTGCCCGGCGTGCAAGGGGACCGGCTGGATGGAGATCATGGGGTGCGGGATGGTGCACGAGCAGGTGCTCAAGAACGTCGACATCGACCCCGAGAAGTACACCGGCTTCGCCTTCGGGATGGGGCCGCAGCGCATCGCGCTGCAGCGCTACGGCGTGCACGACATCCGCCAGTTCTATTCGGGCGACATGCGCTTCCTCACCCAGTTCTCGCTCTGAGCCGCCGATGAAGCTCTCCCGCAAGTGGCTCGAGGCCTTCCTTCGTCGCCCGCTCGAGGCCCGCGACGTGGCCCAGCGCCTGACGATGCTGGGCGCCCCCGTCGACTCCATCGAGCCGCTCCACCGCGAGCTCGAGGCGGTCGTGGTCGGCCTGGTGGAAGAGGTGCGCCCGCATCCCAACGCCGACCGGCTCTGCATCACCACCGTCGAGGACGGGAGCGGCACCAAGAAGCAGGTCGTTTGCGGCGCCCCCAACGTCACCGTCGGGGTGAAGTATCCCTTCGCCCGCGTGGGCGTCACCCTGCCGGGCGGCGTCCTCCTCGACGAACGGAAGATCCGCGGCGAGTTGTCGCAGGGAATGCTCTGCTCGGCCAAGGAACTGGGCCTCGGTCAGGATGGCGACGGGATCCTGGAGCTCGACATCGACGCCGCGCCGGGGACGTCGCTCACCAGCGCCCTCTCGGTCGCCGACGACCAGATCGTCATCGACGTCACCCCGAATCGTCCGGATCTGCTCGGTCACAAGGGGGTGGCCCGGGAGCTCGCCGCAAGTTACGGCGTGCCGTTCCGGCTTCCGGATATCGCCGGGGCCGAACGGATCGACGTGCCGCCGGCGCGGCGGCACGACTTCGGCCCCACGATGGTCGGCGGCGTCCGCGTGGCCGTCGACGACCGGCTCGGCTGCCCCCGACTCCACGTCGCGGTGATCAAGGGGGTGAAGGTCGGCCCCTCGCCGGGCTGGATGATCGACCGGCTCTCGGCTGCGGGGATGCGGAGCATCAACAACGTGGTGGACGCCACCAACTACGTGATGCTCGAGCTCAACCAGCCGATGCACGCGTACGACCTCACCACGCTCAAGGGCCCCTTCCTCTGGGTCCGCCGCGCCAAGGCCGACGAGCGCCTCGTGACCCTCGACGGTCAGGTGCGCGCGCTGGACGGCGAAATGATGGTCATCGCCGACGAGTCCACCGCGATCGGCATCGCCGGGGTGATGGGTGCGGCGCACACCGAGGTGAAGGAGAGCACCACCGACCTGGTCCTCGAGTGCGCGTACTTCGAGACCCGGAGCATCCGGAAGACCCGCAGCCGTCTGGGGCTCTCCACCGAGGCGAGCTATCGCTTCGAGCGGGGCATCGACATGTGGGGGCAGGAGGACGCGATGCGCAGGTGCATCGAGATCATCCTCGCGGTCGCGGGCGGCACTCTGGTCGAGGCGCCGGTCGATGTGTGGCCCCAGCCCGTCAATGCGCCACGGATCTTCCTCCGGCACGCGCGGCTGCTGCAGGTGCTCGGACTCGAGCTTCCGGTGGCCCGCGTGGAACAGTGCCTCACCGCCATCGGGTGCACCGTGCTCAGCAAGCCTGATGACGCGCGGATGGCGGTCGACGTGCCCGGCTGGCGTCCCGACATCACCGGCGAGATCGACCTGATCGAGGAAGTGGCGCGCATCCACGGGTACGAGGCGGTCCCGACCGAGCTCCGGCCGTTCCGTGTGAGCACGCTCCGCGATGCCGACATCGAGGTCGTGGCCGATCGCGTCCGCCAGGGGCTCGCGGCGGTGGGGCTGGTCGAGGTCCAGAGCCTCCCCTTCGGCGAGCGCGAGGATCAGTGGAGCGTCGAGCTCAACAACCCGCTGTCGTCCGAGGGGGGGTACCTCCGTCGTCGCCTGCTCACCGGGCTGGTGCACCAGATCGAGGCCAATTGGGCGGTGCAGACCGGCGCGGTGCGGCTCTTCGAGGTCGGGACCGTCTTCACCGTCTCCGGGCCGGGCCAGCTCCCGCACGAGGAGCGGCACGTGGCCGCCGTCGTGACGGGGGCGCGGATCCCGCCGCACTGGTCCGACGGCGCCAACGCGCCCCAGTGGGATCGGTGGGACCTGCGCGCGCTGTTCGAGGTCGCGATCGCTCTGGCGCACCCTGACGCCGCTGTACATGTTGAAGGCACCAGTTGGACCGCGGTGACCCCCGACGGCCAGGTGGTGGGGCGTGCACGCGAGCTCGATGCCGATGCGCCCCCCTGGGCCGCCCCGGTGTGGGGCTTCGAGGTGGCGCTCGACCCCGCACCCCGGTTCCCGGTCCGCTACCGTCCCCTCCCGACCACCCCGGCGGTCGCGCGCGACCTTTCGCTCGCGGTGCCGGCCGAGGTCACCGCCGAGGCCCTCACGCGGCTGGCGGCCCGGGCGGCAGGGAGCTTCCTCGAAGCGCTCGACCTCGTCGATGAATACCGCGGCCCCAAGCTCGGTACGGGAGCGCGGGGTCTCACGATCCGACTGGTGTTCCGCGCCCCCGACCGCACGCTCCGCGACGCCGAGGTCGATGCGTCGGTGGCCGCGGTGGTGAAGACCGTCCAACAGGAGCTCGGTGTCCAGCTACGCGCGTCCTGATTTCGCGGCGATCGACGAACTCGAATCGCTGCTCCGCCACGTCGGCGACGAGCTTGCGGCGTGGCGCCGCCGCTGTCTCCGGGCGGAGCAGGAGCTCGCCGCGTACAAGGAGAAAGGCGGCGTGATGCCGTCGCCCGACGTGGTGCTTGGCCGCCAGCGCCTCGCCGAGCTGGAGCAGGAGAATCTGGCGCTCCGGGCCCGGCTGGAAGGTGCCAGCGATCGGGTCCAGATGCTGGTTTCGCGGCTCGCCTTCCTCGAGCGCGACGTCGAGGACGGGGCCGCATGACGATCCCCAAGCAGACGGTCAAGGTCTCGATCGGCGGCGAGGAATACACCGTCCGCTCGGAGCTCCCGCCCGAGTACACCCGGGAGGTGGCGGCCTACCTCGACTCGCAGATCCTGCGGGTGCGCGAAATGATCCCGACGCTCGATACCCAGAAGGTGGCGGTCCTCGCCGCCCTCGCGATCACCGATGAGCTGTTCCAGGCCAGGCGCGGGGACCGGGAGATGGCCGCCCGACTCGCCGCGATGGCCGATGACCTCGCCCGACTCCTGCCGCCGCCCAAGCGCGGGGGTCGGGCTACTGGGGGGATCGTCGCCCCCGCTGATTGACCCGGTCCGGCGCTCCCCAGCGTCGGTGGAGAAATAGAGCAATGTCGCAGGACCTCCTCCTCCCTATCCTGGGCGGACTCGCGGCCGGTGGTGCCGTGGCGCTCATCCTCGTCCTCCTCTACGTCAAGCGTGAACGCGCCAGCGGTGAGGGGATCATCCGCCGCGCCCGGACCGACTCCGAGGCGATGGTCGCCAACGCGGTCCGCGACGGCACCGCGGCGCGCGAAACGATGGTCCTCCAGGGGCGCGAGGAGATCATCAAGCTCCGCGAGGAGATCGAGAAGGAAGGGCAGCGCCGCCGCGACGAGCAGGCCCGCCTCGAACGTCGCATCGAAGAGCGCGACCGCGAGCTCGAGGAACGGGCGCGCGGGCTGCAGAGCGCCGAGCGCGGAGTGGGCGACCGGGAGTCGACCCTCCGCCGACGCGAGGAGGACCTCAACGGTCGCATCAGCGAGATGGAGCGGCTCCAGAAGGAAGAACTCGCCCGCCTCGAACGTCTGGCGGGCCTCACCGCCGACGAGGCCAAGAAGGAACTGATCCACCGGGTCGAGGACGAGGCCCGCGCCTCCGGTCAGGCGCTCGCCCGCGAGATCCGGGAGAACGCCAAGCGCGACGCCCAGAAGGACGCACGCCGCATCCTCGCGATGTCGATCCAGCGCATCGCCGCCGAGACCACCGCCGAGAGCACCGTCTCGACCGTCGCGCTCCCCAGCGACGAGATGAAGGGCCGGATCATCGGCCGCGAAGGCCGCAACATCCGCGCCTTCGAGCAGGCCACCGGCGTCGACGTCATCATCGACGACACCCCCGACACGGTCGTGGTCTCCTGTTTCGATCCGATCCGCCGCGAGACCGCCCGCCGTGCCCTCGAGGCACTCATCGCCGACGGCCGCATCCACCCGGGACGCATCGAGGAGGTCGTGGCCAAGGCGCGCAAGGAGCTGGAGACCGAACTGGTCGAGCTGGGCGAGCGCGCCGCCTTCGACACCGGCGTGCACGGACTCCACCCGGAGCTCATCGTCCACATCGGCCGGATGCGCTACCGCACCTCGTACGGCCAGAACATCTACGAACACTCGAAGGAAGTGGCCTGGCTGGCCGGGATGATGGCGGCCGAGCTGCATCTCGACGTGAACCTCGCCAAGCGCGGTGGGCTGCTGCACGACATCGGCAAGGTCCTGACCCACGATCACGAAGGCACCCACGTCGAACTCGGCGTGGAGCTTGCCCGGAGATTCGGCGAGAACGCCGATGTGATCGGCTGCATCCACGCCCACCACGACGACGTCGCCCACGAGACCTCCGAGTCGGTGCTGGTGCAGGCCGCCGACGCCATCAGCGGATCCCGCCCCGGGGCCCGGCGTGAGGCCTTCGAGACCTACGTGAAGCGGCTCACCAAGCTCGAAGAGATCGCCTCCGCCTACCCCGGGGTCGAGAAGGCCAACGTGATCCAGGCGGGCCGCGAAGTGCGCGTCATCGTCACTCCCGACCAGATCGACGACGCCCAGGCCTCCGCCTTGTGTGAGACCATCGCCCGCAAGATCGAGGGCGAACTCCAATACCCGGGCCAGATCAAGGTGGTCGTGGTCCGGGAGACCCGCGCCGTGGACTTCGCTCGATGACCGCTCGCCTCCTGGACGGGACCGCCCTTTCCGCCACCATCCGCGCCGAGGTCGGCGCCGAAGTGAAGACGCTCGTCGCCCGGGGGATCGTCCCCGGGCTCTGCGCCGTGCTCGTCGGCGAGGATCCCGCCAGCCAGGCCTACGTGAAGAGCAAGGGGAAGGCGTGCGAAGAAGCGGGGATGTATTCCCGCACCCTCCGGCTCCCGCCGGAGACGACCCAGGAGCAGCTCCTCACGCTCCTCGACGAACTCAACGCCGACCCCGCGATCCACGGGATCCTCTGCCAGCTCCCGGTGCCCAAGCACATCCATACCGACACGGTGCTCCGTCGGGTGAGCCCCGCCAAGGACGTCGACGGCTTCCATCCGGTCAACGTCGGCAAGCTCGTACTGGGCGATCCCACCGGCTTCCGCCCGGCGACGCCCTACGGAGTGCAGCAGATGCTGATCCGTTCGGGGGTCGAGACCAAGGGGGCGCACGCGGTGGTCGTCGGACGCTCCACGATCGTGGGTCGCCCGATGGCGAACCTCCTCATCCAGGACGGCCCCGGTGGCAACGCCACGGTCACCATCTGCCACAGCCGCTCGAAAGATCTCCCCGCGATCACCCGGACGGCCGACATCCTGATCGTCGCGATCGGCAAGCCCGAGATGGTCAAGGGCGACTGGATCAAGCCCGGCGCCACCGTCATCGACGTCGGGATCAACCGGGTCGACGACGCCAGCCGTCCCCGCGGCTATCGCCTCACCGGCGATGTCGCGTTCGACGAGGCCAGGGAGATCGCGGGCTTGATCACGCCGGTCCCCGGTGGCGTCGGCCCGATGACGATCGCGATGCTCCTGGTCAACACCGTGCAGGCGGCCCAGTCGGCCAGTGGGCAAGTGGGCCAGAGGGCCGGCGCCTGATCGTGGATCGCTTCCAATCGCCACGGCGCTTGCTTACAACGGGCCCACTGGCCCACTGGCCCACCGGCCCGCTGTGACAGACCTTTTCGCCCCCGCCGAGGCCTCTTCCGCCCTCACTGTCGCGGAGGTCAACCGGATCGCCAAGAACGCGATCGAAGGGACCCTCGGCCCGGTCTGGGTACACGGCGAGGTGTCGGGTCTCAAGGCGTACGCCAGCGGGCATTGGTACTTCACGCTGAAGGACGCCGAGGCCCAGTTGCGGTGCGTGATGTGGAAGACGTACAACGCCAAGGTCGGTGCGGTCCCGGCGGATGGCACGCAGGTCTACTGTTTCGGCACGCCGACAGTCTGGGAAGAGCGGGGAGAGTTCCGGCTCAACGCCACCAAGCTCCTGCTGCTCGACCAGCTGGGACAGCAAGCGCTCGAGCTCGAGAAGGTGCGCCAGGCGCTGGCCAAGGATGGGCTCTTCGATCCGGCCCGGAAGCGCCCGCTGCCACCCTTCGCGCAGACCATCGCGGTCGTGACCAGTCTCGATGGCGCGGCGCTCCGCGATGTGATCACCGTGGCGCGGGCGCGTTGGCCGGCGATCCGCATCCTCGCCGTCGGCACCAAGGTGCAGGGCGCTGACGCGGAGGCCGAGGTGGTGGCGGCGTTGCGGCGGGTCGATCGGCTCGCCGGCGTCGACGTGTGCATCGTGGGGCGGGGCGGGGGGAGCAAGGAAGACCTCGAGGTCTTCAACAAGGAATCGGTCTGTCGCGCCCTCGCCGCCCTCAAGGTGCCGACCATCTCGGCCGTGGGTCACGAGACCGATGTGAGTCTCACCGACCTCGTCGCCGATGTCCGGGCGGCCACCCCCTCGGCCGCGGCGGAACTTGCGGTGCCCGATCGACGCCAATGGACCGCCCGCACCGCCGAACTGTCCACTCGGCTCGCCCGGGCCCTCCAGCGGCGGGGCCAGGTGGCTCGGGAGCGGCTGTTCCGGAGCGCGGACCGGTTGCAGGGAGCGCTGCAGGATCACCTGCGTGAGCGTCGCACCACCCTCGAGCGCGTCGCCGTGCAGCTCGATGCCTTGAGTCCGCTCAAAGTCCTCGGCCGCGGTTTTGCGGTGGCGCAGGGGGCGGATGGGCGGGTACTGAAGAGCGTGGCGCAGCTGTCCAAGGATACGAAGTTCACGCTGCGCGTCGCCGACGGGAGCGTGGATGCGAAGGTGGTGTAGGCTGAGCAGGAGTGGACCGGCGTAGCCGCTCTTCGTTTCCCGGTGAGGCCCGTTGTGGCGCAGCTTGCTGCGCATGTCTGGCACCAGATCGAGCCTCAGTAGGTCCTTCGCTTCGCTCAGGAAGGTTCCCTTGGGTCAGAGTGCGACGATTCGGAAAAGCCCTTTAGGGCGCCATGCCGAGAGGCGCCTCCTGTCCTGAGCGTAGCGAAGGATCAGGCGTCGGCAGGGCGCGAGACAACAAGAATCATGAAGGCCTTCGCGCAGCGAAGGCGTGCGCGACGTACAGCGATCCTTCGCTGCGCTCAGGATGACGTGGCTTCGCGCAGGATGACAGCACACAGGCTCGAAGCAGTGAAAGCCCTTTAGGGCGCATTGCCGAGAGGCGCCTTCAGGCGCCGGCAAGGCGCGAGACAACAAGAATTAGGACCGGCTGGGTCCTTCGCTTCGCTCAGGAAGGTTCCCTTGGGTCAGAGTGCGACGATTCGGAAAAGCCCTTTAGGGCGCATCGCCGAGAGGCGGCTTTAGCCGCCGGCAAAACGGGACCAATTCCACCCCTGCACAGCCCTCGCGCAGCGAGGGCGTCTTTCACAGGCGAAGGGCCAGATGGCCGAGCAGAAACTTTCCCTCCAGGACGACCTCAAACGCCTCGAGGAGATCGTGCGCCAGCTCGAGGCGCAGGACCTCGATCTCGACAAGGCGATCGCCCTCTTCGAGGAGGGGGTCACCCGCCTCCGTACCGCGCGTGAACAGCTCGGTGCCGTCGAGCAGCGGGTCCAGAAGGTGCTCGAGCAGGCGGGGGGCGAACTCAAACTCGTGGACCTCGATCCCTGAAGTGAACGCCGAAGCCCTCCTCCTCGACGCCCGGAACGCGGTCGACGCGCGGCTGGAGGCGTGGGCATCCCGGCTGGAGGTCGAGGTCGGGGGAGAGCCCGGCGCGGCGCTGGCCTATGCGCTCCGGAGCCCCGGTAAGCGGGTGCGGGCCGCGCTGGTGCTCGCCGCCTACCACTCCGTCGGCGGCAGGTCCCCGGGCGTGATCGAAGTGGCGGCGGCGGTCGAGACGGTCCACGCCTACTCGCTGGTGCACGACGACCTCCCCTGCATGGACGACGACGATCTCCGACGCGGACGTCCCACCACCCACGTCGCCTATGATGTCGCGACCGCCACCCGGGCCGGGTGGGTGATGGTGCCGGTCGCCGCGCGGGTGCTGGTGGCGGGCGCCGCCGAGCTCGGCCTCTCCGCCGCCGCTGCCGCCGCGATGGCCGCCGAGCTCTTCCAGGCTAGCGGCCCCGAAGGAATGGTCGGGGGGCAATGGCTCGACCTCGAGGCGGAGCGGCGCGAGCTCGACCTTGCCGGCCTGGTCCAGGTGCACCGCGGCAAGACCGGCGCCCTGATCCGCGCCGCCTGCGCCCTGGGCGGGATGGCGGCGCGGGCGCCCGAGCCCCACGTCGAGGCGCTTCGCCGCTTCGGCGCCGACATCGGCCTCGCCTTCCAGGTCGCCGACGACGTCCTCGACGTCACCGGCACCAGCGCCGACCTCGGCAAGACCGCGGGGAAGGATCTGGCCACCGCCAAGAGCACCTATGTACGGCTCCTGGGGGTCGACGGGGCGCGGGCAGAGGCCGATCGGCTCGCCGCGGCGGCGGTCGAACACCTGAGCGCGGCAGGGGTATCGCCAACGGCGCTGGGGGCTTTGGCGCGGTATATTGTAGAAAGAGACCGCTGACTGCTGAGGTGGTGCTGAGTACTGGGTGCTGGGTGCTGGGTGATACGAAGTGCGCGAGTATCCCCCCACAACAGCCCAGTACTCAGTACCCAGTACCCAGTACCTTGAAGAGAACAATGACGCTTCTCGCCAGCATCAAGAGCCCCGCCGACCTCAAGGCCCTGTCCAAGGACCAGCTCCCGCAGCTGGCCCAGGAAGTCCGCGACCGTCTGATCGAATCCTGTTCGATCACCGGCGGGCACATCGGGGCGAGCCTCGGCGTGGTCGAGCTCGCCATCGCGCTCCTGTACGAGTTCGATTCCCCCCGCGACAAGATTCTCTGGGATGTCGGCCATCAGGCCTACGCCTGGAAGCTGCTCACCGGGCGCAACGCGAAGTTCGAGACCCTGCGCCAGGAGAAGGGGATCTCCGGCTTCCTCAAGCGCAGCGAGAACCCCCACGATCAGTTCGGCGCCGGCCACGCCGGCACCGCGATGTCGGCGGCGTTCGGGATGGCCACCGCGCGCGACCTCCTGGGGGGCGACCACAAGGTCGTGGCGGTGGTGGGCGACGGGGCGTTTACCTGCGGCCTCTCCTATGAGGGGATGAACAACGCCGGTCACTCCGACCGCGACGTGATCCTCATCCTGAACGACAACGGGATGTCGATCAGCCCGAACGTCGGTGCGGTCAGCAAGATGCTGGGCAGCATCGTCGCCGACCCCAAGACCAACAAGGTGCGAGAGGCGGTCAAGGCGGTCACCCTCAAGCTCGGCGAGGTCTTCGGCCACGGCGTGGTCGACTTCGCCAAGAACATCGAGGAGAGCGTCAAGAATCTCTGGTCGCCGGGGATGCTCTTCGAGGAGCTCGGCTTCCGCTACTTCGGTCCCATCGACGGCCACGACCTCGGCAAGCTCACCGAGACGCTCCAGTTCGTCCGCGGGATGACGGGGCCGCGGGTGCTCCACATCCTGACCCAGAAGGGGAAGGGCTTCCCCTTGGCCGAGTCGAACAAGGAGAAGTGGCACGGCCTCGCGGCGTACGACCCGGTCACCGGCGAGATGCGCGCCAAGAGCGGGGGCCCGCCGACTTGGACCGCCGTCTTCGGCGAAGCGATCTCCCAGCTCGCCGTCCACGAACCGAATCTGGTCGCGATCACCGCCGCGATGCCGTCGGGCACCGGGACCAACGCCTTCCAGAAGCGCTGGCCCGACCGATTCTTCGACGTCGGCATCGCCGAAGGCCACGCGGTGACCTTCGCGGGCGGTCTCGCGACCCAGGGCATCAAGCCGATCTGCGCCATCTACAGCACCTTCCTGCAGCGGGCGTATGACAACATCATCCACGACATCGCCGTCCAAAAACTGCCGGTGATCTTCGCGATGGATCGCGCTGGGCTCGTGGGCGAGGACGGCCAGACCCACATGGGGCTGTACGACATCGCCTACATGCTGGCGGTGCCGGAGATGACCGTCACCGCACCGAAGGACGCCGACGAATTGATCGGCCTCCTCAAGTGCGCCCTCCAGCACACCGGCGGCCCCTTCAGCACCCGCTACCCTCGTGACAAGGTCCCGACCGAGCCGCGTCCCGCCGATCAGGTCCCGGCGGTGCCGTACGGCACCTGGGAGCTGCTGCGCGATGGAAAGGATCTCGCCATCCTGGCCGTCGGCACGATGGTGATGCCCTCGCTCAAGGCCGCCGACCAGTTGGCGGCCGAGGGGATCGACTGCGCCGTGGTCAACGCGCGCTTCATCAAGCCGCTCGATGGCGCGATGCTCGAGACCTTGGTGCAGCGCTTCAAGACCCTGGTGACGATCGAGGAAGGGGTCGTGACGAACGGCTTCGGGGCGTCGCTGGCGGCCACGCTGCAGACCACCCGCCCCGAAGTGCGGGTCGTCGCCCTGGGCGTCCCGGACCGGCTCATGGAGCAGGCCCCCCGCGCGCGCCAGCTCGAGTGGTTCGGCCTCACCCCTGACGGCATCGCCCGCCGGATCCTGGCGCTGCACCGCGAGGAGTCATTCCAGACCCCATGAATATCGGCGTCATCGGCAACCCGCGGTACGCCGATCTCCAGTCGATCCTCCGCCTCCTGGCCGACCTGGCCCCGAAGCGAGGGGTCACGCTGTTCACGGACGAGGGGCTCGAGTCGCTCTGGCCGAAGGCTCCGGCGCCGATCCAGGGTGCCAAACTTGATGTCCTGATCACCCTCGGCGGTGACGGCACGTTGCTCCGCGGCGCCCGCCTCCTCGACGGCAGGGAGACGCCGATCCTGGGCGTGAACCTCGGTCGCGTCGGATTCCTCACCTCCGCCGCCCGCGAGTCATTCGCCACCGCCATCGATGCGGTCGCGGCGGGCCGCTACGCCATCGAGCGCCGCCAGGCGCTCCGCGCCGTGATTCACGGCGCCGACGGCGGTGAACGGTCACTGACCCACGCGCTCAACGACGTCGTGGTCCACAAGGGAGGCGTCGCGCGGGTGGTGCGGCTCCGGGTGTTGATCGGCGACGAAGAGGTCGGCCCCTACAGCGCTGACGGCATCGTGGTGGCCACCCCGACCGGTTCCACCGCCTACTCGCTCAGCGCCGGCGGGCCGATCGTCGTGCCCGGGGTCGAAGCGCTGGTGGTCACGCCGATCTGCGCTCATACCCTCGCCGTGCGTCCCCTGGTCATCCCGTCGTCCAGCGAAGTGACGATCGAGCCGATCGCCCCCTGGGCCGACGACCTCCTGGTCTCCTTCGATGGCCAGGTCGGCACCACGCTCATCACCGGCGACAAGGTGCAGGTGCGCCGCGCCGACCATAAGGTCCTCCTCGTGCGGCTCGAAGGGGACAGTTTCTTCGAGCTGATGCGCGAAAAGCTCCACTGGGGCGACCTCCAGCACCGGCAAGTGCCACGATGATCGTCGAGCTCCGCGTTCGGGACCTCGCCACGATCGCCGAAGTCACGTTGCAGTTCGGAGAGGGGCTCAACGTCCTCACCGGCGAGACCGGGGCGGGGAAGTCGATGCTCATCGACGCCCTCGCCCTGTTGCTGGGTGAACGCGCCGACAGCGCCCTGGTCCGGCCCGGCGCCACGCGCTGCGTCGTGGAAGGCGCCTTCGACACCGACGCCGCCTTCCGGCGCCGGCTCGATGCGCTCGGGCTCGACGCCGCCGACGAACGGGTCGTGATCCGCCGCGAAGTGAGTGCCGAGGGGCGGTCCCGTGCCTGGGTCAACGGCAGCCCGACGACGCTCACCGCGCTGGCCGAGCTGGGTGCCACCCTCGTCGACCTGCATGGCCAGCACGAGACCCAGTCCCTCCTCCGTCCCGATGCTCAGCGCGATATCCTCGACGCGTTCGCCGGTGCCCAGGGTGCCCGCGCGGCGGTCGACGAGGGGTGGCGCACGGTGCAGGCGCTGCGGGAAGAAGAGACCACGCTCGCCCGCCACCGCGACGAGGTGAAACGTCGTGCCGACTACCTGCGTCACGTGGTGACCGAGATCCGCGACGCCAGGATCAAGCCGGGCGAGGACGAGCGGCTCGAGGCCGACGCCCGGAAGCTCTCCCACGCCGGCACCCTTGGTGAACAGGCTCGGCGCCTCGCGGAAGCGATCGACGGTGAAGACGGCGCTGCACTCACCGCCCTGGGCCAAGGCGATCGCTCGTTGACCCAACTCGAGCGCCAGGACCCCGATACCGCCAAGTGGCGGGAACTCCTCGACGGCGCCTTCGCCAACCTCACCGAGCTCGCCCGACTCGCCAACGAATATGCCGACGCCATCGCCGAGGATCCGCTCCGGCTCGCCGAGATCGAACGCCGGCGCGACCTCCTGTTCAAGCTGACGCAGAAGCATGGCGGCTCGCTGACCTCGGTCATCAGCACCGGCGAGGAGGCGGCCCGCGAGCTCGACCTGCTCGATACCGCCGATACCGACCTGCGCGCGCTGGCCACCCGCTGTGAGGCCGCCGAGGGGGCGCTCCGCCAGGCCGCGGCCGCGCTCACCGCCAAGCGCACGGAAGCCGCGGGCCGGCTCGGACGCGCGGTCGGCAAGCTCCTGCCGCAGCTCGGCCTCCCCGGCGGCAAGTTCGCGGTCGCGATGGAGCCGCTCGCGCAGCCGCAGGCGCACGGCGCGGAGCAGATCTCCTTCACGGTGCGGCTCAATCCGGGGCACGACGCTCGGCCACTCGCCAGGACCGCCTCGGGCGGTGAGCTCTCGCGCCTGATGCTCGCGCTCAAGGTCGTCCTCGCGGGGCACGACGACGTGCCGACCCTGATCTTCGACGAGGTCGATACCGGCATCGGTGGCGAGGTGGGCACCCAGGTAGGCGAGGCTCTGACCCAGGTGGCCACCAAGCGTCAGGTGCTGGTCGTCTCCCATCTGCCGCAGATCGCGGCCTGCGCCGACCGCCACCTCGTGGTCTCCAAGGCCGCCAAGGGGGGGATCGCCATCAGCGACGTGCAGACCATCCACGGCGAGGACCGCATCACCGAGCTCGCGCGGATGCTGGGCGACGCTGACGCCGCGACGGCGAGGAAGCACGCCGAGGTACTGCTGAAGCGGTAGGAAGGTAGGAAGGTAGGAAGGTAGGAAGGTAGGAGGGTAGGAGGGTAGGAAGGACAGGGATGGGAGTAGCAAACGTGATGTCATCCCGAGCGACGCGAGGGATCTGCCCTGCCAAGACCGACCCGAGTCCGCCAGCGCCGGTCTTTGCCGAGTAGATCCCTCGCTCTTCCTTCGCTGCGCTCAGGACAAGGCTCGGGATGACATCGATCCTTCCTTCCCGATCGAACCGCCCTTCCTCCCTTCCTACCCTCCTACCTTCCTACCCTTCTACCACAGTTTGTAATACGCCCGCATCTGGAACCAGAGCGTCCTGGTCTTGTCCACCCGCCCACCCGACGCCGAGACCACCGAGCGATAGGCCCAGCGCGCCTCGATCGGGGTGCCGCGCCCGCGAATCCCCGCGAAGCTCGAGTAGGTCATCCCCGCCTGCAGCGCCGTGGCGCTCCGGCTCGGGGCGACGGCGCTGGCGGCGACCGGAGCGCCACTCCCGGCGAAACGCATATCGTCGGCCCCGTGGCTCCACCGAAAAGCCCCGAAGGCCAGGGCGAAACCGGGGGCGAACCGCAGGAACGGCTCGATGCCGAGGGTGGTCTCATCACCCGGATCGAGGGAGACAGTCGACAGCGTGAACTGATAGGCGATCGGCTGATCGAGCGGGTTGACGCGGCGGGCAAGATCCCGTGCCAGCTGACGGTTGTGTCCGAAACTGAGGCGGGCCCCGATCGGTCCGGCAGTCAGGTCGGCAGCGATCCGCCCTTCGAGGTCGGTCTGCCCGTCGCCGGTGCCGACGTCGAAGAAGTCCTCACTTCGGTCGAGCAGGCCGGTCGGGAGCCGTACCAGGCCGGTGGCGGCCACGCGGAACGCCGGCCGGTCGACAATGGTGTAGACCATCCCCATCTCGATGTCACCCGGTCGTTGCAGGATCTCATCGCCGCGGTAGAACCCCTGGACATCTCCGGCAGGCTTCGTGAGGTACGAGCGGAAATCCGAGTCGGTGAGCTTGGCGCCGGGGAGGGCGGGATCGGTGGTGAAGCCGCCCACGCCGAGGGGCCCGCTCAAGGTGCCTTGGAGGCCATCGACCAGGCCCAGGATGGTCACTCCTTCCGGGCTCGAGGCGAGCGGGACCAGGGGGCTGATGGTGCCCAGAAGCAGGCTGCCTATCTGGCTCTGCAGGATATTGCCGTCGGCGAGGGTCTGAATGGCCAGCGCCTTCTGGACCGGGTCGCTGTCGTAGGAACCGTTGCCGATGTTGGTCGATAGGGTGTTCAGCGCCGCCTGAAATTGCGCGAAGAAGGCTGCGGTCTGTACCGCCCCGGCCGGCGTCCCGAACGCCGGGTCGGCGGGGTTGAATCCGGCGTTGGCCGTGGCGGAATCGAGGCGGAGGGAGGTCTGTGCGCGGGCCCTCACGAACGGGAGGGTGCCGAACAGGGTGATCCGCCGGGTGACGCCCAGGGCCGCGGAGATGATCGCCGTGCCCTTCTGGGTCGAGGCGGTCACGCTCGACCGGCCCCCCGAAAGACGGTAGCTTCCGTTGCCGGTGATGGTTCGCACCATCGACTCGGTTGCGAAGAGGTTCCGGTCGAGGTCGACGCCGAACTCTCCATCCCACTCGCCATGGAGTGGCGCGCTGCCGTTGAATAGTGAGCGGTTGGCCACGCTGAAGTTCCCGCCGATCTCGATCCGCAACTGTCCCCGGGGCGCCCCGATCTGCGGCAGTTGGGCCCGCGCCGGCGCTGCGGCCACCACCGCGAGGATCACCGCTACACCGAGGCTTCGTACGACTTGTCGCAATCCCCCTCCGCTGCCCGTGTAGCCGCTGCGCTCTTCGCCCGCACCTACCGCGGGCGACCCCGCGCAGGCGCGTCCGCGCCGGGCCGAGTGAACTTGATCGGTGAACATCTGGATTATAACGGGGGCCCGGTGCTGCCGATGGCGATCGCTCGGCGCACCGCCGTTGTGGTCGGCCCTGGGGCGGGCGCGGCTCGCGCCCGATCGTTCGAGGGGGTGAGTGCCCGCGACGGTGTGGTCGACCGCTTCGACCCGGCTGGCCCGATGCGCGGCGCCTGGACCGACTACCTGGCGGGGGTGGTCCGCGCCCTCGAGCGCCGGGGGGTGCGCGTGCCGGGGGCCTCGATCGCGGTCGCCTCGACCGTCCCCGAGGGGGCGGGGCTCGCGTCGTCGGCGGCGCTCACCGTGGCGACGGCGCGTGCCCTTGCGGCACTCGCGGGGGTGCGTCTGAATGCGGAGGTTGTGGCCGAGGTGGCGTGGGAGGCGGAGCATGAGGAGGTCGGTGTCCGATGCGGGCGGATGGATCAGGTCATCTCCGCGCTGGCCTTGCCGGGGAAGGCGCTTTTCTATGATACCGCGACCGGGGCGCGGCGGGCGCTCCCCTTTCGTGGCAGGCTCTGGCTCATCGACACGGGGGTGCGACATCGGTTGACCGATGGGGGATACAACCAGCGCCGCAGCGAATGCGAAGAAGCCCTCCGCTCCCTGCGAGAGCAGGGATGGAAACTCAATGCACTTGCCGAGCTCCCGGCCACCGCGTTGTCTTCCCTCCGCCTCGCTCCCCATCTCCTTCGCCGAGTCACCCATATCGTCTCAGAGACGTCGCGCGTCCGCTCGGCCGTCGACCTCCTTTCCTCGTCCAGCGCCCCAGCGCCCCAGCGCCTCAGCGCGCTCGGTGCCCTGATGTCCGAGGCCCACGCCTCGATGCGCGATGATTTCCAGGCCAGTTGCGAAGAGGCTGATGTCCTGGTCGAGGCCGCCGTCAAACTCGGCGCCTGGGGTGCTCGGCTCACCGGGGCAGGGTGGGGCGGCACCGTGGTGATGCTGGCCGACGAGCGGGATGCCGCGCGAGTAGTGGTGGAGCTGCAGCACCAATTCGCCCGGATCTATCGCCGGATCCCCGAGGCCTGGGCCACGCGGGCGGGCTCCGGCGTGAAGCGTGAATCGGTGCCGGGGTCGAAATAGCTGTACTAGATTGGCTATTGGCTCTTGGCTGATCAGAGCAGGGGAGGCGTCCGTTGCATCGGAGCGGCCAAAAGCCAGCAGCCAGCAGCCTCTTCAACCTGATCAGGGCAGGGGAGGCGTCCATTGCATCGGAGCGGCCAATAGCCAGCAGCCAGCAGCCTCCTCAACCTAGGCATCACTGCACGGCAACCCCGCTCGGGTGGCGAAATTGGCAGACGCAGCGGACTTAAAATCCGCAGGGGCTCACGCCCCGTGGGGGTTCGATCCCCTCCCCGAGCATTAGCGGGACATGAAGCCAAGCCGTTCGCGCGGCACAAGAACAGCCCGTCCTGCAACCTCTTCTGGCGGAGAGATGGATAGAATGTCGATCTCCAAGTTCCGCCTCCTCACGTTGGCGCTGGTCGTTGGATGTGCCGCGCCTCCGGTCGCAACTACCGTCAGCGCACAGACCTACCAGTGCGCCACCGCAACGAACGATGAAGCGTCGGGCCTTCAGACTTATATCGCGTCCGTCGTGGCAGGGTCAGACAGCGCTTCGATTCAGGACCGAGCCCAGTATCAGCTCCCGGTGACCACGGCCAGCAAGGTGGTGTTCCTGACTCGGGCCAGTGACTGCCGAACTGCCGCGCAGCACTTCTACACGGCGCTCGGAACGACGCCACCAACCAGCGGCACCATCGTCGTCATTGCTTTGAAGGTGGCGAGCAACCGTTACGTGGTGACCGTGGTGGGTGTCAATGTTGGCGAGTTCACTCCCGCCCTTACCTTCGACAGCAAATGGAAGTTGTTGGCGAACGTGGTCGGGTGAGGGAGTAGACCTGAAAGTGAACCCCGCGCAGAAGTGGGCGGAGGGTTTCTCAGGGGCTCACCGCCCCGTGGGGGTTCGATCCCCTCCCCGAGCACTAGCGTATTTGGCAACTCTGACCGAGCCCCCGAAGAGTGTTTTTTGGAGCGGAACAACCTTCAGATGTGGGATCTAAGCTGATGAGACCGCTACTGACTGTCATTGCGGTTGTTGTGTTCGCCGGCAAAGCTGATGGGCAGGCGATCGGTCCGCACCGTTCGCTTCTCTTTGAGTCGAGGGTCAGGACGAGCCAGCCGACGACTCTGAATGTGGTGTCTGGCAAAAAGGATCGACTCTCGCCAACGACCATCGGTGCCGTCCTCTTCGGTGTGGCGGCAGGTGCCGTGGTTTATGAGGCGGATGCCGGTCCAAGCAATGCGAAGCTGCCGATCGTGATTGGTGCCACGGTCGCTGGTGGACTCTTGGGGTATTTGATAGGTGGCCTTCTGGGCCCGTCCGACCAGTGACCGGCCCGATATCTGAGATGCGAACCAAGCTGATTCCCCTCCTGATTGCGGCGCTGGGATTCGGCGCCGCCACGACCGTTGACGCACAATCAATTGGACCCCAGGCGTCCGAGTTGTTCGTCGCGGGACGCATGACACCGATGAACGCGAGTGCGGATTCCGGGAAGGCAGGGCGAGACCGTGTGACGCCGATAGTCATCGGCGCGGTGGTTGGCTTCCTTGTCTCCAGTCTCTTTGTTCGCGAGTCGGATGGCCCTACTAGTCAGCAGATGCTTACCGGTGCCGTGATCGGCGGTGGCATTGGTCTTTTGTTCGGCCTGATCGCCCCGTCACCGGAGTAGCTACTGTGACCTCTAAGATGCGCTACTGGTTTCTGCTGTTGATGATGCTGGCGGTATCAGCAACCAGCGTTCAGGCACAGACGGTTGCTCCAATGCGGACCTCTGTTCTCTTTCAGACCCCCTTGGTGGAATCCAACGGGGTGCCCATTGTGGCGGACTCAGGTCGCAATGATCGAGTATCAGGATTGATGTTCGGAGCTATTCTAGGCGGTGTTCTCACCCTTGCGTTCGTCTCTGATGCCGACGGCGGTTCAGTCGGCGGTAACATTCCTGTCATTCTTGGAGGGGCAATCATTGGTGGGGGAATAGGGTATCTGATCGGTAGTCTCCTTTCCTCGGATTAGTGACGGTGATCGTTCTGATTGGGAGCGTAAGCTTCCCCGTTCAGCGGACCACTCCGCTCTGGACCGCCGGACCCTCTGAGATGCCCACGGGCTCACGCCCCGTGGGGGTTCGATCCCCTCCCCGAGCATTGTCGAGGTAGATACGCCGAGGGGTGCCCGCCTCGGGCGCCCGTTCGAGACAAGAATATTCCTCGCCCACGGCCGCGCGCGGGCGCGCGGCCCTCGGCATCTCCTGTTCGATCCCCCCGAGCATCGATCCCGCGTCGCATCGAACCCCGCAGCGTGTCAGGTTTTCCCCCACAGCGTGGAACTCTTCATTAGCCTATCTTCCCGGGTGCAGGGGGGGGTGTGGTCCTCTTTCACGCAGTTCGGAGGCTGGATGAACAAGCGAATCACGCACGGTCTGATCTCGGTCGCGCTCGGAATGGCGCTGGTCGCCACGCCGGCCACCGCGCAGGTCAAGTTCGGGCTCGGCATCGGGCCGACCATGCCGCAGGGGACGTTCGGCGACGGCTTCAAGATGGGGTTCCACGCCGTGGGCATCGCGAACTACGAGCTCACCGCTAAGCCGATCAGTTTCCGCACCGACCTGATGTACAACATCAACAAGTGTGACATTTCGGGTTGCGGGAATATCACGTCCAACCTGCTCACCGTGAGCGGTGACGTGGAGTACAATTTCCCGACCCCGCGCGCCCACCCGTACCTCCTCGGCGGCGTGACTTGGGCGCGGGCCTCTGTGGGGGGCAGTGATGCGCCCTCGGGCATCCCCGCCCAGTCCGACATCGGCTTCAACGTCGGTGGCGGCCTGCATTTCGACCTCGGCCCGACCAAGGCCTTCGTCGAAGCGCGCTATTTCGCCATCGGGGGCGACGTCGATGCCCACTTCATTCCGATCAGCTTCGGTATCCGCTTCTAGTCGTCCTGCGCGGGTCTTTCCTTGAGCGGGCCGACGATTTGTCGGCCCGCTCCTGGTCTACCCCAGTCTTCTGGCAGCGCCCAACAATGCCGATAAGTCTTGTCGACATTAAGAATGCGGATGCTCCCTCCGGTGCACTCCCGACCCTCTTTTCACACCATCCCCTAGCCCTTTTCTTACTCTAAGTGTTACCCTAACTTGTGGATGCACCCCAGAGTCCAGTCTGCGCCCCGGGGAGGCAAGGGGCGCCCGAGCATCACCACTCTATTCTACCGGAGGTACGTGATGAAGGGCATCGCCAAGGGTCTCATCGCAGTCGGTCTTGGATTGGTCTTCCTGGCCACTCCCGCGAACGCGCAGGTCAGCTGGTCCGTTGGGGCAGGGTTCAGCCTCCCGAACGGGGACATGAAGAACTTTGTCAAGACCGGCTTCCACGGGATGGGTGCGGCCGACATCGCGCTGACCGGCTCGCCCATCAGCGTCCGGGCCGACGGGATGTACAACGTCTTCAGCAGCAAGTTCAGCGGCGGGACCAGCCTCAACATGCTTGCGATCAGCGCGGACGCCAAGTATGGCTTCGCCCCCGGCCCGGTCTCTCCTTACATCCTCGGTGGGCCGACTTGGGCCCGTTCCTCCTGCAGCGGATGCACCGGCGTCAGCAGCTTCGGCTTCAACGTCGGTGGCGGCGTCGGGTTCGGAATGGGCGCCCTCAAGCTCTTCGCCGAGGCGCGCTACTTCTCGACCACCAAGAATGGCGCGTCGAGTAACTGGATCCCGATCACCCTCGGCATCCACTTCTAGTCTGGCGCTGTGGCGCTGAGGCGCTGCGGCGGTGAACTGAGGCGTCCGGGGGATCTTCTCCTCCGGGCGCTTCGTTATTTCTCCTCTTCCGGTCGTCCCATAGAACGCAGCAGGCCGAATAGGGGAGGGCCGACTTCATCGCGCAACGCTTGGAGTTTCTGATACTCCTGGTCCGTCAGGTAGCCGAGGTCCCGCGCATATCGGAGGGTATATCCGACCTCGGCCAGTGATCCCCAGGCGATGTCAAGGAATCGGCGGAACTCCTTCGCCCCCCGGCGTGCCTGGCCTTCCACCAGATTCGCGGGAACGGAAAATGCCGACCGCCTGATCTGCGATGTCAATCCGAACCGCTCGTCCTTTGGCCAGGTGGTGGTCTGCCGGTGGATCGCCAAGGCGAGTTCATGGGACTTCTTCCAGGCGTCAAAGCGTTCGTAGGGAAGCATGATCCACGCTAACACGAACGGGAGCGGAGGACATAACCAATCGTCCTCGCCCCTGTACCTATCGAACGCAACAACCCCCATCGCGGCGCCCCAGCGCCCCAGCGCCCCAGCGCCCCAGCGCTAGTCCGTCACCATCTCCCCTGCCAACGCCCGCTGCACCTGGTCGGGGAACCGCGCCACATCGAGCGGTTTGGTGATGTAACCGTCGAAGCCCGCTTCGAGCGCCCGGTCACGGTCGCCGCTCATCGCGTGGGCCGTCAGAGCCACCACCCGGAGCATCGGCGTCGGTGAGCGCCGGATCTCCTCCAGCAGCGCGAACCCATCCCGCCCAGGCAGTTGGACGTCCATCAGCACCAGGTCCGGACGCTCGGCAGCGATCCGCTCGAGCAATCCCTCCCCATCCATCTGCTGTTGCACCACGTGCCCCTTCAGCCTGAGGATCGTGGCGACGAGCTTCATGTTGTCCGGATTGTCTTCGACGACGAGAATATTTGCCATGGTAGTCTAGAGGTTAGAGTCTAGAGTTGAGAGTTGAAAGGCCAAAGGTAGAATACTGGTGATGGATCAGTTGACCATCACGACTCCAAACTCCAAACTCCAAACTCTAGACACTAGACCCTAGTCTCCCGCTACAGCCGCGATCTCCGCAGCACCGCCCGTACCCGGGCCTTGAGCGAGCTTGGCTGAACCGGCTTGGCCAGGAAGTCCTGCGCGCCGAGGTCGAGGGCGTTCCCTTCGCTCTCGATCCGACCGGTGAGCATTACCACCGGAAGGGCCGCCGTGTTGACCCGCGCCCGCAGCTCCTCGAGCACCCCGAAGCCGTCGAGGCGCGGCATGTCGACGTCGAGGAGGATCAGGTCGGGCGGGTGCTTTTCGACCCGGTCGAGGGCATCGAGGCCGTCGCGCGCCTCATCCACGACGTAGCCCTCCCGCTCGAGGACCATCTTGAGCAGCCGACGCATCTGTTCATCGTCATCGGCGACGAGGATGCGGGCACCCCCACCGGGTCCGTCGCTCGACCCCCGGACCGGGATGGGCGACTCGAGCGTCGGGACCGTGGCGATGCTGGGGGGCGGGGTCTCGCGCGGCGTGGGCTCTTCGCTCGAGCGGTCGCCCAAGACCCGGATCAGCTCCTCGGCGGTCGTCAGTCCGTCCCACACCCGCTCGAGCCCGCTTTCCCAGAGCGTGCGCATCCCACCCCGGCGGGCCGCCGACGCGATCGCCGCGGGTGCGCCGCCCTCGCCGATCTGGCGGGCCAGGGTCTCGTCGACCGTCATCACCTCCTGTACGGCGATGCGCCCCTTGAACCCGTTCCCGCCGCACACTTTGCATCCCGCCCCACGTCGGAGGGTCACTTGCCGCCCGGCGGGCGGGATGACACCGGCGGGAAGGATCTCCATCCCCACCGGGATGGCGCACTGGTCGCAGAGCTTCCGCACCAGCCGCTGGGCGATGACCCCCTTGAGCACGCCGGCGATCTTGAATCCTTCCAGACCGAGATCGCGCAGCCGGATCACCGCCGAGGGCGCGTCATTGGTGTGGAGGGTCGAGAGGACCAGGTGTCCGGTGAGTCCGGCCTGGACCGCGGTGGTGGCGGTCTCGAGATCGCGGATCTCGCCGACCAGCACGATGTCGGGGTCCTGCCTGAGAACCGAGCGGAGCACGCCAGCGAAGCTCAGCCCCTGCGACTCGCTCACCTGGATCTGGGACACCCCGGCCAACTCATACTCCACCGGATCTTCGACGGTGACGATGTTGACCTTCCCCGTCTTGAGGTGATTCACGGCGGCGTACAGGGTGGTGGTCTTGCCGCTGCCGGTCGGGCCGGTCACCAGCACCATCCCTTCGCGATGCCCCAGGAGTCGCTCGATGGCGGCGAGCTCGAAGTCGGCGAGGCCGAGGTCGGTGAGCCGGGTCTTGAGGTTCGATCCATCCAGTATGCGCACCACCGACTTCTCGCCCCGGCGCGCGACCGGCGAGGTCGCGACGCGGAGGTCGATCACCTTGCCGTCCACCCGGATCGTCGCGCGCCCGTCCTGGGTGATCAGCGGATTGGCCACATCGAGCTTGGCCAGCACCTTGACCCGCCGCACCGCTGCCGAGCCGGCGCTCGCGGGGAGGCGCATCACCTCGCGCAGCACCCCGTCCACCCGGAACCGCACCACCAGTCCGCTCTCTTCGGGGTCGAAGTGCACGTCGCTCGCGCGGTCCCGCACCGCTTCGGCCAGCAGCGCACCCACCAGCTTGGCAACGGGCGCCTCCAGGGCGGGGTCGCGAGTCTGGTGGACCTCCTCGGTGGGGATATCGGTCTCGATCTCAACGTCCTCCAGCCCGCCGAGCAGCCGTTCGACCGAGGCCTCGGGGCGGTACAGCTCGTCGAGCCGCTCCGCGATCCGCTCCGGTGGTGCCACGGCGAAACTCACCTCGCGACCGGTGAGGAATCGGAGCTCGTTCTCGGCGCTGAGATCGCGTGGATCGGCGGTGGCGAGGGTGATCTTGCCCGAGTCGGCGGAGAGCGCCACGACCTTGTATCGGCGCGCGATCGTCTCGGGGAGAAGTGGGGTGAGCCGCGAGTCGGCGGTGGCGAGGTCGGCCACGGGGACCTTGAAGGTGGCGGCGATCGTCGCCGCGATCCCGGCGCTCGTGGCCCATCCCCGCTGCACACAGGCGTCCCAGAGGAGCGGATCCCCGGCATCCTGTGCCAGCGTGAGCTGGGCGCGCGTGATCACGCCCCCCTCGACGAGTGGGCTGGCGAGCCAACCGTCGAGGAAGGGGAGTGTTGCGGCGGTGATCCGTTCGGTCACGATGCGAGCGTCCGGGCCTGGGGGCGTCCTGTCGATACATACGCCCCTCAGGGGCTGACCGCAACGTCCTGCGAGCGCAGGCCGTGGCCCGAAAACTCGGTCAGCGCTCGATGATCTGGGTCACCGTGCCGCTGGCGGGACCGCACAGCACGCTCACCTCATCGCTGGGGCCACCGAGGAGGTTGGCGACCGTGGGACAGACGGCGGGGTCGTCAGCGGTCAGCGCGATCGCCCCGACGGTGCGCGCCCCGACCGTGAACTGCCGCCATTGCAGCCGCCACCCCGTCCCGGCGAAGGGGCTGGTCGCGGGGATGTATCCCGCGAGGCCGGCCGGTGGTGCTCCGACCGGACCGGTCGGCGGCCAGGTGTTGGTGGAGTCGAAATAGATCGTCACCCCGATCCGGATGGCCCGCATCGAGCCGACCGCGCTCGCCCCCAGGGCCCGCGCCCGGGCCCGCTTCACCCGAGGCACCGCGATCCCGGCCAGGATGCCGAGGATGCAGACCACGATCAACAGCTCGACCAGCGTGAAGCCGCGGCGCCCCCTCATGGGAAGAACACCGACGGCGCCGCGGGGGCCACCGGATGCACCGGTGCCGCACCGATCCCGAGCCGATGGCCGTCGCCGTAGATCGCCACCGGCCGGTCGCCGGCGAAGCCGCGGATCACGAAGGTCGACTCCCCGGTCGCCTCGTACGAGGCTCCGGGGAGCGGCACTCCGGCCTCTTCCAGCGACCGGGGGAGGAGCCCCGCGCTGTCGCGCCAATCCATGATCCGCTGCGCCCCGCCGAGCAGAGCGGTCTGCCAGGCACCGACATCGTCCGGGGGCCGCACTGGCTCGATCGGTGGAGGGGCGAAGGGCTGGAAGATCCAAACGGCTGCCACGATCGGGGACAGGATCACCGCGAGCGCCGCCTTGACGACGGGACCCTTTTTCTTCTTGGCGGGGCGACGTTTGATCTCCGCGGCCTGCTTCCTCTTCTCGACGATCTCCTGCAGCAGGTCCTGGTACGCCGCCGAGACCTTGTCCTCTCCAGCCTGGGACCCGGTGGTCCGTGCCCCGGGCTTGGGAGCGGGCACAGTTGCGCTGGCCCTCGGAAGGGGCGGCTTAGGCGGACGCGGGGGAGTGCGATCGTCGGGGGTCAATTGTTTTCGATGGATTACGCAAAAATCTACTGCCTTCTGCCATACTTTATCCAGTTCAATTACAAACTCTTCCACCCCCTGCTACAATTGACCGATGCGCCCTGACTCCCTGGCCGTGATCGGGCTCGGCCCCGCAGGCGGCTCCATCGCCTGGAGTGCCGTGCGAGCCGGGGTCTCCCGAGTCATCGGCCATGCGCGGGAACGGGGAGACGCCGTCCAGGCCCTCAAGGCCGGTGCGGTCCACGAACTCGCCGATCGGGCAGAGGACGCAGTGCGCGGCGCCGACCTGGTGGTGATCGCACTCCCTGGCGGCGGTGGTGACCTTCTGGCCAAACTCGCTCCCCACCTACCGCCCGCCAGCTTCATCACCAATCTCGTCGAGGTGGCTCGCCCCGTTGCCGATGCGGCGAGCGCTGCCGGGCTCACGGCGCGATGGGCCTCCTCGCACCTCCTCCAGAGCGTGCCGGGCGACGGATTCGCCGCGGCTCGCCTCGATCCCTTCGGCGGCGTCGTGGTGTACGTCACACCCGCCCGCACCGAGGGCGATGGTGCTGCGCGCGAAGTGATGCATTTCTGGGACGATGTCCTGGGGGCCGAGCCGGTGCGCGTCGCCCCGGCAGACCACGACGAACGGATCGGCTGGATGGAGCAGCTCCCTCGACTCCTCGCCGCCGCGGTGACCGAGGCGTACGGGGCCAACGGGCTCGGCCCAACGACCTGGGGGGCCGAAGCGCGGGGAATGACCGACCTGGTGGCAGGCGACCCGGCGGTAGTGGCGCGGGACCTCATCAGCAATCGGGAAGCGGTGCAGGCTGCCCTCGCCGCCACCACCGGCGCCCTCGCAACACTCGGCGCCGCGATCGCGGCAGGGGACCAGGGACGGGTCGTCCTACTCCTTGAAGAGGCGCGCCGCATCCGGCGCGGGAGCGACCGATGATCGTCGGCGGCAGCGTTCGGGTCCCGGGCGACAAGAGCATCACCCATCGCGCCCTGCTCCTTGCAGCGCTCGCCGGAGGGCGGAGCTATATCGGCGGTGCGCTCACCTCGTTCGATGCCCGTTCCAGCGCCCACGTGCTGCGCGCCCTCGGCGCGAAGATCTCTCCCCTGGCGCCTGATCGCGTCGTCGTGGTCGATGGGCGACGCCGCTTCACCCGTCCGGAGCGGGTGCTCGATTGCGGGAACAGCGGCACCACCACGCGGCTCCTGCTCGGCCTGCTCGCGGGGCACCGGTTCCGTGCCACCCTCACCGGCGACGCCTCCCTCCGTCGTCGGCCGATGCGCCGCGTCACCATACCCCTCGGCCTGATGGGTGCCCGCTTCGTGGAGGCGGAGGGGCGCGACGGCCTGCCGCTCACGATCTCCGGTGGCGGGCTCCAGCGTATCAGCTACGAACAGCCGGTCTCGAGCGCCCAGATCAAGTCGAGCCTCCTCCTCGCCGGCGTCGTCGCGGGAGTCGAGGTCGATGTGCGCGAACCCCACGGTCGTTCGCGTGATCATACCGAACGGATGCTCCGCGCCTTCGATTACATCGTGATCGACGACAACGATGGGTGGATCCGCCTCCGTCCTACCGGCCGCCTGGCACCATTCGAGCTGCAGGTGCCGGGCGATCCATCCTCCGCGGCGTTCATGATCGGCGCCGCGACCCTCGCCGAGGGCGGGGAACTGCACCTCGCCGGGGTCGGGGTCAATCCGACCCGGACCGGCTTCCTCGATGTGCTGCGTCGGATGGGTGCATCTGTGCGCCGGGAGACGCTCGGCGAGGAGAGTGGGGAGCCGGTGGCCGACCTGCTCGTTACACCGGCGCGGCTCAAGGCCACCGAGGTCGTCGCGCACGAGATCCCGGGACTCATCGACGAGATCCCGCTCCTCGCCGTGCTCGCCGCCCGGGCCGAAGGGACCACCATTTTCCGCTCTGTCGGCGAGCTCCGGGTGAAAGAATCCGACCGGCTCGGGCTGTTGGCCGAGGATCTGCGCGCCGTCGGGGTAAGCGCCGAGGTGCAAGCGGAGGATCTCCACGTCGCCGGCACCGATCGGCCCCCCGTCGGGAAGGTGCGGACCGCCGGGGATCACCGGCTGGCAATGGCCTTCGGCGTCCTCGGCACCGTGCGGGGCGCCAAGGTGAAGGTGGACGACCGGAAATGCGTGGAGGTTAGCTTCCCGGGATTCTGGGAGACGCTCAAGAAGGTCGGTAGCTCGTAGTCCGTAGCTGAAGTTGTCTTTTTCGGACATTCCTGTGGGGAGCTGACATTGCACCGCATCCGCTACCGACCACCGACTACCGACCAATGAACATCATCGCCCTCGACGGTCCGTCGGCCTCCGGCAAGAGCAGCACCGCGCGCGCGGTGGCGCAGGCGCTCGGGTGGAGTCATCTCGACTCGGGCGCGCTTTATCGCGGGCTCACCTTGGTCGCGCTCGAGATCGCCTCGGCGCGCGGCGTAGCGGCCGATTCGGTAGCGGCTCGAGAGATCGTCGATGCCGCCGAGGGGCGGGGGCTCCAGCTCCACTCCGACGGGACGACCTTCCTGGTCTATCTCGACGGACTGCCGAAGGACGACGCCGTTCGCACTCCCGAGGTCACCGCGCACGTCTCTGCCGTCTCCGCGATGCCGGATGTCCGGATGTGGGTCGATCACCGGATGCGGGAGATGGTGCATGGTGGGCTCAAGGTGGTGATCGATGGGCGCGACATCGGCTCGGTGGTCTTTCCCGAGGCGCCGCTCAAGGTCTTCCTCACGGCCACCCCGGAGGCACGGGCCAGCCGGCGCCTTTCCCAGCGGGGAGAGGAGGTGGACATTCCGGCGCTGGAGCGGGAGTCGGGGGTGTTGGCCGAGCGCGATCGGAAGGACTCCTCGCGCGAAGTGGCACCGCTCCGGCAGCCCGCCGATGCGTTGTTGCTGGACTCGACCCGGCTGTCGTTCCAGGCGCAGGTGGACTGGATCGTGGGGAAGGCCAAGGAGCGTGGGTTGGTCTAGGGGGTAGGAAGGGAGGAAGGGAGGAGGGTAGGAAGGGACTCTGATTCTAGGGCCAGGGCGCTTCCTACCTTCCTCCCCTCATACCTTCCTCCCCCTTGAATTGCGACGTCCCCTCCATCATTTTACGAGGCTCCCAACCGGCACTTCCGCCGGTCCGGGGGCCTTCACTACAAGCCCGCGTCCGCCCTCGCGGTCAGAATCATCCCGGGGCGCTTCCTCACATGCTCAGCACCAAACTCGACACCGCCAAAGACCGCTACGCGTCGCCCACCGGCTTGCGCGTTCGCGACGACCTCTACGACGAGGACTACAGCGACTCCGAGTACGAGGAGATGCTCTCGATGTACGAGGGCACGATGCAGTCGATCGCCGAGGGCGAGATCGTCAAGTCCAAGGTCCTCCGCGTCACCGAAGGGGCCGTGATCCTCGACGTCGGCTTCAAGTCCGAGGGGTCGGTCTCGCTGGACGAGTTCAAGGAGATCCCGCAGGTCGGCGACGAGGTCGAGGTCTTCCTCGAGCACCTCGAGGATGCGGAGGGGGCGGTCGTCCTCTCCAAGAAGAAGGCCGACTTCATGCGGGTCTGGGAGAAGATCCGCGTCGCCCACGAGAGCGACCAGCCGGTCACGGGCATCCTCACCAAGAAGATCAAGGGTGGCGTGGTCGTGAACCTGATGGGCGTCGATGCGTTCCTCCCGGGGTCGCAGATCGCGCTCCGCCGGGTGCCGAACATCGACGAGCTCCTGGGCCAGTCGTTCGAGTTCAAGATCATCAAGCTCAACAAGCGGCGCCGCAACATCGTCGTCAGCCGCCGGGTGATCCTCGAGACCGAGCGGGCCAGCAAGCGCGAGCACCTGATGAAGGAGCTCTCGGTCGGCCAGACCCGGAAGGGCATCGTGAAGAACATCACCGACTTCGGAGCGTTCATCGATCTCGGCGGCGTCGACGGCCTGCTCCACATCACCGACATGTCCTACGGCCGCGTCCAGCACCCCACCGAGGTGGTCACCATCGGCGGCGAGATCGAGGTCAAGGTCCTCGACATCGACTGGCAGCGTGAGCGCATCTCGCTCGGCATGAAGCAGCTGATGACCTACCCGTGGCAGAACATCGGGGAGAAGTATCCGGTCGGCACCCGCGTGCAGGGCAAGGTGGTCTCGATCACCAACTACGGCGCCTTCGTGGAGCTCGAGCCCGGCATCGAAGGGCTGGTCCACATCTCCGAGATGTCCTGGACCCGGAACGTGCGCCACCCGAGCAAGATCGTCTCCATCGGCGAGACCATCGACGCCGTGGTGCTCAAGGTCGACGAGTCCGAGGAGAAGATCAGCCTCGGCATGAAGCAGACCGAGCAGGATCCCTGGCAGCTCCTGCCGCTCAAGTTCCCGGCCGGCACCCGCCTCGCGGGCAAGGTCCGGAACCTGACGAGCTTCGGCGCCTTCGTCGAGATCGAGCCCGGCATCGACGGCCTGATCCACATCTCCGACATGTCCTGGACCAAGCGCGTCCAGCACCCGTCCGAGGTCGTGAAGAAGGGCGACGCGGTCGACGTGGTCATCCTGAACATCGACAGCGACAACAAGCGGATCTCCCTCGGCCTCAAGCAGGCCCAGGAGGACCCGTGGCTCAAGATCGGCGAGACCTACCCCATCGGTACCGAGCTCCGCGGCGCGGTCAACCGGATGATGGACAAGGGCGTGGTCGTGGACCTCGGCAAGGACCTCGAGGGCTTCGTCCCGATGAGCCAGCTCGGCATCCCCGACCTCGAGAAGCCCGAGGACGCGGTCAAGGAAGGGCAGCCCGTGGACCTCAAGGTCCTCGAGGTCGACCCCATCCACCACCGCATCGTGCTCGCCGTCATCGGCTACCCCGATGTGGCGTTCACCCCGCCGGTGAAGCCGGTCATCCCCGCGGACGACGTCGAGTAACCCCTCGACCGACCCCGTACCCCCGAAGCCCCGGCCCACTCGGCCGGGGTTTCGTGCGTTTGGGGATAGCCAGTTCACCACGGAGTGCCGGAGGGACACGGAGAGGCACGGAGTGGGTTTTTATGGTGAGGCTCGCATAGATCGGATGCCGCAGGTGGGCGGTGCGCTCGATAAAATGACCTATGGCTCTCCTGTACCCCGTCACCCACGACCTCTCTGACCGGGTCATCTCGGCCGCTATCGGTGTCCACCGACAGCTGGGACCGGGGTTGCTCGAGTCCGCGTATCAACGTTGCCTCGAGATGGAACTCGGCGCGCGGGGTGTGAGGTTTGCGTCGGAGGTCCCACTCCACCTCGATTACAGGGGTGGGGTCATTCAGGACGCATACCGGATCGATCTCCTCGTCGACGACCGCCTGGTGGTGGAGCTCAAATCGGTCGAGAAGCTGTCACCTCTCCACACCAGCCAGGTCCTGACCTATCTCAAGTTGGGAGGGTATTCGGCGGGCCTGCTGATCAACTTCAACGTCCCAGTGCTGAAGGACGGTCTCAAACGGATACTCCTCTAGGTCCATCTCCGTGTCGCTCCGTGCCCCTCCGATCCTCCGTGGTGAACTGACCCGGCATCCTTGAGAAGGGGGTCCTGCGGCGCCAGATTGCAGGATGCCCACGCCACGTGAACTCCTCGATCTCCTGCACCAGAAGACCGCCCAGGCCGAGCAGGGCGGGGGGCCGGAGCGGGTCGCCCAGCAGCACAAGAAGGGGAAGCTCACCGCGCGCGAGCGGCTGGACCTCCTCCTCGATCCCGGCTCCTTCGTCGAGACCGACCGCTTCGTCATCCACCGCGCCACTGACTTCGGCCTCGCCGACCAGCAGTACCTCGGCGACGGCGTGGTCACCGGCCACGGCCGGATCGACGGGCGGCTGGTGTACGTCTTCAGCCAGGACTTCACCGTCTTCGGCGGGTCGCTCTCCGAGTCGCACGCGGCCAAGATCTGCAAGGTCATGGACCTCGCCCTTCGGAACGGCGCCCCGGTCATCGGACTCAACGACTCCGGCGGCGCCCGCATCCAGGAGGGCGTCGTCTCCCTCGGCGGGTACGCCGACATCTTCCTCAAGAACACCCTGGCATCCGGCGTCATCCCGCAGCTCTCCGCCATCCTCGGTCCCTGTGCCGGCGGCGCGGTGTACAGCCCCGCCATCACCGACTTCGTGGCCATGGTCCGCGGCACCAGCTACATGTTCGTCACCGGCCCCAATGTGGTGAAGACGGTGACGCACGAGGACGTGACCTTCGAACAGCTGGGCGGCGCGGATACCCACGCCGGCACCAGCGGCGTGTCGCACCTGACCTACGACTCCGAGCCCGAATGCCTCCTCGGCATGCGCGAGCTCCTCAGCTACCTGCCGTCGAACAATCTGGATGATCCGCCCATCCGCCCATCCGCCGATCCGTCCGACCGGCGCGAGGAGGCTCTTCTCGACGTCATCCCCGACCAGCCCGCCAAGCCGTACGACATGCACGAGGTCATCCGGCGGGTGGTCGACGACGGACGCTTCTTCGAGATCCACCGCGATTTCGCGGGCAACCTCCTGGTCGGCTTCGCCCGCCTCGGGGGCCGCTCGGTCGGCATCGTCGCCAACCAACCCGCGGTGCTGGCCGGCGTGCTCGACATCAACGCCTCGGTGAAGGGAGCCCGCTTCGTCCGCTTCTGCGATGCGTTCAACATCCCGCTCATCACCTTCGAGGACGTCCCCGGCTTCCTCCCCGGCCTGGCGCAGGAGCATGGCGGGATCATCCGCCACGGCGCCAAGCTGCTCTACGCGTACTGCGAGGCGACGGTCCCGAAGCTCACCGTCATCACCCGCAAGGCCTACGGCGGCGCCTACGACGTGATGAGCTCCAAGCATATCCGTGGCGACTTGAACCTCGCCTGGCCGACCGCCGAGATCGCGGTGATGGGGCCCAAGGGGGCGGTCGAGATCCTCTACAAGGACCGGATCGCCAAGGCCAAGGACAAGACCGCCGAGGCGCAGCTGCTGGCCGATGAATACACGGCCAAGTTCGCCAATCCGTACCAGGCGGCAGCGCGGGGGTACGTGGACGACGTGATCGATCCGCGCGACACCCGCCCCCGGCTCATCGAAGGGCTTCGGGCGCTGGCCACCAAGCGCGACAAGAACCCCGCCAAGAAGCACGGCTGCATCCCCCTGTGACAAAAAGGGGGGCTCTAGCGTCCCCTTGTGAACAGAGGATAGCTTCCTCGGGCTCCTCATGACCCATTCCCACCACCCCTCCCGCCTCGGCTTCGCCGTGGTCACGATGGGCCTCCTGGCCCACTGGCCCACCGGCCCGCTGGCCGCGCAGGGCGCCATCAACCCGATGGTCGCCCCCCGCGCCGCCGATATGGCGCGGGCCGGGGAACAGGGAGCGGCCAAGAGCTACCTCGGGCAATACCTCGCCCGTTCCACCGACGACCCCAAGGCTTGGCTGCAACTCGCCAAGATCTACCTGACCGATGCCCGGGAATGGCACCTTCGCGGCCATGTTGGCGAGCCCGACGCCTCGCTCCTCCTGGACTTCGCCGCCACCTCCCTCGACCAGACCATCCGGCTCCAGGAAGATTCGGGGTCGGTGCTCCGGGGGTATGCCCAGGCGGGGCGCGATCTCCTCCTCATCGAGGCGTTCGGGTGGGAGGGTGCGCGCGAAAAGCACGAGCACGGTGCGATCGATCTCCCGGCCCCGCTCATCGAGTTGGGGCTGAATCTGATCGCCTCCTGTCCCAGCGGCGGCGTGCTCCTCACCGGCGATCCGCTCGAGACCCTCGCCGTCTGGTTCGCCGAACTCGAGCTGGGACGCCGCCCCGACCTGCTCCCGCTGATCCCCAGCCTCTGGGCGACCGATGCCCGCTATCGCGGGCAGATGGCCCGCGCCCTCGGGGTGGACTCCACCGTCGCGGTGCAGCGCGCCCTCGCGCTCGTCGCGCTGCGTCGGCCCGTCTGCCTCGCACCCCTCGGCGACGCCGCCGCGATGCCGGAAGGGCCTCGCACCGCGATCCGCCTCGTCCAGGTCACTGGTCTCGCCACTGCCCCTGCCGACATGCACCTGACCTTCAGCGACCTCATCGCAGCCGAGCGCGCGGGACGTTCGGTCTGGGTCGCCGAGATCCTGCGCATCTATCAGGTCGCCTCGCAGACCAACCCGCTCCTCTGCCAGAGCCTCTTCGCCCAGCTGGGTGACCGGCCGGTGGGGGCGTGCGGGCGGTAGGCGGTCAGGCGGTCGGGCGGTAAGGCGGTCAGAAGCGGTCAGAAAGAGTCCAGAGCTAGGAGCTAGTAGCGGTTCGCTGCTAGCTTTGTGCGTTCTAAGGCCCTCTCAACTCTCGACTCTGAACTCTCGACCCTCTTGTCTGCCCCGACCCGCGTCCTGATCGCCAACCGCGGCGAGATCGCCCTCCGCGTCATCCGTGCCTGTCACGACGAGGGGCTCGAGGCGGTCGCCGTGCATTCCGACGCGGACCGTCGCGCCGCGCACGTTCGCGCCGCGGACCACGCGGTCTCCCTTGGGGGGAACGCGCCGAGTGAGAGCTACCTCGTCGTCGAGAAGCTCATCGACGCCGCCAAGCGGTCGGGGGCGACGCTGGTGCACCCCGGCTACGGCTTCCTCTCGGAGCGCGCCCATTTCGCGGAGGCCGTGACGGCCGCGGGACTGGCCTGGGTGGGGCCACCGCCAGCCGCGATCCGCGCCATGGGGGACAAGGTCGAGGCCCGGAACCGGATGATCGCCGCCCAGGTGCCGGTGGTGCCGGGGGGCGAGCTTAGCGGCGATGCCGCGAAGGACAAGGCGCTCATCGCTTCGATCGGTTTCCCGATGCTGGTCAAGGCGGCGGCAGGCGGGGGTGGCCGGGGGATGCGTATCGTGCGCGAGCGGAAGGATCTCGAGCCCGCGCTCGCGGCGGCCGGCTCCGAGGCCCAGAAGGCGTTCGGCGACGCGCGGGTCTATCTCGAGCGCTACGTCGAGCGCGGGCGGCACGTCGAGATCCAGCTTCTCGCCGACCGCGAGCGCGCCGTCCACGTGGGGGAGCGCGAGTGCTCGGTCCAGCGCCGGCACCAGAAGCTGGTCGAGGAGGCGCCCTCGGTGGCGGTGACGCCCGAGATCCGCCGGGCGATGGGGGCCGCGGCGGTCGCGGCCGCGGTGGCAGTGGAGTATCGCGGGGCGGGGACGGTGGAGTTCCTCCTGGCCCGGGACGGCTCGTTCTATTTCCTCGAGATGAACACCCGCATCCAGGTCGAGCACCCCGTCACCGAGATGGTGTACGGCGTCGACCTGGTGCGCGAGCAGCTCCGCATCGCCCTTGGGCATCCGATGCGGCTCCCGAAGCGCGAACTTCATCCGCGCGGCTGGGCCATCGAATGCCGCATCACCAGCGAGGACCCCGCCAACGGGTTCCTTCCCGGCAACGGGACGGTGCGTTACCTCAGCCTTCCCGGCGGGCCCGGGATCCGCTGGGATGGCGGCTACGACGCGGGCGACGAGGTCACCCTGTTCTACGACTCTCTCATCGGCAAGCTCATCGCCTGGGGAAGCGACCGCGATGAAGCGCTGATGCGGCTCCGTCGCGCGCTCGATGAGCTCGTCGTCGTCGGCGTCCCGACCTCCCTCCCGTTCCATCGCCGCCTTCTCGCCGACCCGGAGTTCATCCGCGGCGAGATCGACACCCAGTTCGCCGAGCGGCGCGCCGACCTGCTCGCACCCGTCACCGATGCCGCCACCCTCCGCCTCGCGGCCGTGGCCGCGGCGCTCGCGGAAGAGGAGATCCGCCAGGGGCGGAGGCCGACCGTGGCCGAGGACGCGACCGCGCACACCGCCTGGATCCGCGCCGGCCGCGGCGACGCACTCCGTTGACCGCCCGACCGCCCGACCGCCTGACCGCCCCCTTGGCGGTTCGTATCGAGAGGCTGGCCGCCGGCGGTGACGGCGTCGGCAAGCTCGCGGATGGCCGTACCGTGTTCGTGCCGCGCACCGCCGCTGGCGACCTCGTCGAATTGACCGGCATCAAGCTGCACAAACGCTTCGCCCGGGCCCGCATCGGTCGTCTGGTCGAGCCGGGCAGCGGACGGGTGGCGCCGCGCTGTGTGCATTACGACCGCGATCGTTGCGGCGGCTGCCAATGGCAGCACCTCGACCAGGCGCATCAGGTGGCTGGCAAGCGTGCCGTTATCGGTGACGCCCTCCGTCGACTCGGCAAGCTCGACGTCGTCGATCCCGATGTGGTGCCGAGTCCGGTCGAGTTCGGCTATCGCACCAAGGTGACCCTGGCCCGGGGGAAGAACGGCGCTCTCGGTCTGCACCGTGAGGGGGAGGCGGAGCGGGTCTTTCCGCTCGAGCGGTGCGAGCTGATGGCCCCCGCGCTCCAGGAAGTGTGGGCCAGATTGCGCCCGCTGCAGAGCCATCTGCCACGGGAGACGGAACGGGTGGTGCTGCGGCTCGATCGAAAGGGTGGCGTCCATATCCTCGTCGAGACCAGTGGTCAGCAGGTTTGGCCCACTGGCCCACTCGGCCCACTGGCCGTTATCTGGTGGCGCCCGGAGGGAGGCTCCCCTCGTGTCGTCGCCGGTGGCGATCACCTCACCGCGTACCCCGCCACGGTCTTTGAGCAGGTGAACCCCGCCATGGGGGATCAGGTACGGCGATGGGCGGTGGAGCAGGTCGGGGAGGTAGCGGGGAAGCACTGTTGGGACCTGTATGCCGGGATCGGTGAGACCAGTGCGATGCTCGTGGGTCGAGGCGCCAGCGTCGACAGCATCGAGGGGGACCGTCGGGCCGTCGAGGTCGCGACGAAGCACCCCGCACTTCGCACCCTTCGCGACGCTCAGGGCGGCGCTTCGCATTTCGCGCACCTGGTCGCAGGTCGGGTCGAGGATCTGGTCGGCACACTGCGCGCCCCCGACATCGTCATCACCAATCCCCCCCGCGTGGGGATGGATCCCAAGGCGGTCGATGGGATCGCGGCCGCTCGGCCGCGCCGCATCGTGTATGTGTCGTGCGATCCCGCGACGCTCGCCCGTGATGTGGTGCGACTCGGCGCAGGGTGGCGGGTGGTCGCGATCCGGGGATTCGATCTCTTTCCCCAGACCGCGCACGTCGAAACGGTCCTCGTGCTGGAGGCAGCGTGAAGTATTTCGTGACGGTCGGTGGGCGGGAGGTGGTCGTCGAACTGGAGGGGGAGCGACTCGTCGTCGACGGGGTGGCGATCGACTCGGCGCACCTGACCGCGCTTCCCGGCACTCCGATCAGGCACATGGTCCTTGATGGAGACTCCCACGCATTGGTGCTGGAGGCTGTTGGCCGTGGGTTGTGGGCTGTGGGCTTCCAGGGGGAGCGCCACGAGCTCGAGGTAGTGGACGAACGGACCCGTCACATCCGGTCATTGACCGGTTCGGGCCAGCGGGTGGTCGGGCCGACCGTACTCAAGGCCCCGATGCCGGGGCTCGTGGTGCGGGTGGCGGTGGAGGAGGGGCAGCAGGTGGAGGCAGGGAGCGCCCTGGTGGTGCTGGAGGCGATGAAAATGGAGAACGAGCTCCGGGCCACTTCCGCCGGGGTGGTCAAGGCGGTCAAAGTGAAGCCGGGACAGGCGGTGGAGAAGGGGCAAGTGCTTGTGGAATTTGAGGTTGGCGCTTAGGCGCTGCGGCGCTGCGGCGCTGGACCGCACCGATACCGGACCGGCGGGCTTTTCAGCGCCCCAGCGCCCCACCGCCCCAGCGCCTCCCTTGACCCAAGTGCTTGCTCCCGGCTATCTTGCAGGTCTGTCTGGAGTTTTGTTTTCGACCCGAGATCCGAGCAGGGCAATGCAGACGACGTTCTCCGCTACGCCGAGCGACATCGAGCACGACTGGCACGTGGTCGACGCCGAGGGGATGCCCTTGGGCCGACTGGCGAGCGTGGTCGCGCAGCTGATCCGCGGCAAGCACAAGCCGACGTTCACGCCCCACATGGACGGTGGCGATTTCGTCGTGGTGATCAACGCCTCCAAGGTGAAGCTCACCGGCAAGAAGCTGGACCAGAAGACGGTGTTCAAGCACACCGGCTATATGGGCCACGACACGCATACGCCGATCAAGGAGATCCTGGCGAAGCACCCCGACCGCGTCATCGAGAAGGCGGTCTTCGGGATGCTCCCCAAGAATTCCCTGGCCAAGCAGAAGATGCGCACCAAGCTCAAGGTCTTCGCCGGCGCGGAGCACACCCACGCCGCCCAGATGCCCAAGCCCTACGTGATCGGCCGGAAGGCCGCGAAGGTGACCGCATGAGCGGCAAGTCCGAGTATCGCTGGCAGGCCACTGGCCGCCGCAAGACCTCCGTGGCCCGGGTCTACCTGGTGCCGGGGACCGGCAAGTGGGACGTGAACGGCCGCACCCTCGGGGATTACTTTCCCCGGCCCTCGCTGGTGCTCCACATCCAGCGTCCGTTCCAGACCACCGACACCCTGGGCGCATTCGACGTCAAGGCGCATGTGGATGGCGGCGGGCAGTCGGGTCAGGCCGGCGCCCTGCAGCTCGGGATCGCCCGCGCGCTGGTCGAGGCCGATGGCCAGCACCGCCTCAAGCTCCGCGCCGGCGGGCTCCTTACCCGCGATCCGCGCGCGGTCGAGCGCAAGAAGCCCGGCCAGCCGGGCGCCCGCAAGCGGTTCCAGTTCAGCAAGCGTTAGCCAGTGGGCCCGCGATTCATCGCGGGCTTCCAACTCTCACCTCGACCCGATCCATGCCGGGGTCCCCTCAGGGGGTCGGCG
>JBDSIR010000095.1:0-28725 GCA_039917855.1 Gemmatimonadales bacterium
GGGGCCGCCCTGTTGGGCGTGGAGCCGATGCGATGTCGGGCTGAAAAGCTGAAGCGCCAGGAGGACGGCAATGGCGCGGCGGAACGTCACGAGGGCTCCACGACGGGTCAGAATGCAAGATAATCGCGATTGTTCATCTGTGAAGCAAGGAGAGTCGAGAGGAGCCGAACGGAGGCGAGAGGAGTCGAGAGGCTCCGGAAAAGACGGAACCGTCCCGAGCAGCGCGAGGGACCTGCCAGGTCCCTCGCCTTGCTCGGGACGGTTCCGTGCACTGCCGGCGTCCCCTCCCCACTCCTTCAGGCCCCTCCCGGCTCCGCTTAGTAGTGTCCCGCGCCGAGCGGCAGCTTTGCGATCGACCGCCGGATCGACGGGTGGCTCCGCCAGAGCCATCCCCCCATCGCCAGCGCGCTGAAGAGATTGGCCCCCAGCACCGACCAGGCCGGGAAGAGTTGGCCGGTACGGGCGTTGTACATGAGGGTCACACCGAAGAAGAAGAACTCGAAGACGATGAAGCTCATCAAGAGCGCCGGTCGCGCCAGCGGACTCACCATCGCCGCGTGGAAGAGCGCAGTGAGCGTCATCCCGATCACCGTGAACACCATCAGGTGGATGATGGTGTAGGCCACCACCGCCGCGATGTTGACCACGGTCAGCGACGGTGCCGCGGTGCCGAACACGAAGACCTCCCCCAGCACGCTGGGGGTGGCAAGGGGGCGCCCCTGGGCAAGATCGATGAAGAAGAACCAGGCCGCGACGACCACCGCACCGATCACCCCGGTGACTGCGCCTTCGCGTGCGAGGTTATGCCGATGATGGACCATGCGGACCTAGGCGAGTGAGGGATATACCAAGCTACGGCCGCGGCCGGGAAAGTGTTCCCCACGCTCGTGAAATGGTTCACAAGGCACTGCGCTCTTCGTCGAGAGGAATCGAAAGGAGTCGTGGGACGTGTCATGCATGGAACCGTCCCGAGCGTAGCGAGGGACCTGCCCAGTCATGACCGGAGCATCGGCGGGGCCAAAGGATTCGCCGGGTAGGTCCCTCGCTATGCTCGGGACGGTTCCGTGCCCTCCGCCTCCTCTCGACTACTCCCCTCTCACACCACCGACTGCAACTTCGCCCAGGTGTAGAGCCCCGTCGAGTGCCCATCGCTCCACCGCACTCGGAGCGCGTAGCTCCCCACCAAGTCGAGGTGCATCGGCTTGATATCCGCCGGGATCCGACCCGACTCGAGGAGCGGCTGACCCGTCATCTCTTCCACGCATTCGGCGCAGGGACAAGCGAGCCGGAGCGCGCGGGCCGGCACCAGCACCGGCTCCGAACCTTTGGCCCAGGTGAGCAGGATCCCATCATCTCGTCGCGCGATCGCGACCGGCGGTGCCGTAGTCATGACGATATATTAAGCGCTTAGGCGCTCAGCCGCGCAGCACCCACCACCCAGCACGCAACACCAAACATTCAACACTCCCTGCCATGACCAAGCCTGATCCGTTCGGCGCCCGCGGCACCCTCGATCTCGGTGGCACCCCCGCCACCATCTATCGGCTCCGCGAGCTCGAGAAGCAGGGCAAGGCGAAGCTCGACCGCCTTCCCTTCTCCATCCGGGTCCTGCTCGAGAACGCGCTCCGTTTCGCCGGGCGCGGCGTGGTCACGGAGGAGCACATCCGGCTGCTGGGCCACTGGGCCACCAAGGGCGAACGGACCGAGTTCCCGTTCATGCCGGCCCGCGTGGTGTTGCAGGACTTCACCGGCGTCCCCTGCGTGGTCGACCTCGCCGCGATGCGCGACGCGATGGCCCGGATGGGTGGCGATCCCGACCGGATCAACCCGATCGTCCCCTGCGACCTGGTCATCGACCACTCGGTCCAGGTCGATCACTACGGCACCAAGGACTCGGTCCGGCTGAACGTGATGCTCGAATTCGAGCGGAACAAGGAACGCTATCAGCTCCTCAAGTGGGCCCAGAAGGCATTCCACAACTTCCGCGCGGTGCCCCCGGGGATGGGGATCGTGCATCAGGTGAACCTCGAATTCCTCTCCCCCGCCATCCAGCTCCGCGAGCAACACGGCGAACTCACCGCCTATCCCGACACCCTCGTCGGCACCGACTCCCACACCACGATGATCAACGGCCTCGGCGTGGTCGGCTGGGGCGTCGGTGGCATCGAGGCCGAAGCGGTGATGCTGGGCCAGCCCTACTTCATGCTGGTCCCCGATGTCATCGGCGTGAAGCTCACCGGACGTTTGCCGGTCGGCACCACCGCCACGGATCTGGTCCTCCGCGTCACTCAGCTGCTCCGGAAGAAGGGCGTCGTCGACAAGTTCGTCGAGTTCTACGGCCCCGGCATCTCGGGCCTCGGGCTGGCCGACCGCGCCACCATCGCCAACATGGCCCCCGAATACGGCGCCACGATCGGCTTCTTCCCGGTCGACGCCGAGACGCTCCGGTATCTCGAGCGGACCGGGCGCGACAAGGAGGCGGTGGCACGAGTCGAGAAGTACTGCAAGGAACAGGGGCTCTTCCGCACCGACGACATTCCCGATCCCGAGTTCACGGATACGCTGGCGCTCGACCTCGCCACCATCGAGCCGGCGCTGGCCGGCCCGAAGCGCCCCCAGGACCTGGTGCCCCTCAAGGAACTCAAGAAGAACTTCGCCGTGAGCCTTCCCGGGCTGATGCAGGCGACGGTCCCCGCCTCCCGCAAGGAAGTCGCCGCAGCCGACTACTCTCGGTGGATGGATGAAGGGAGCCACACCCCCAAGGATGCCGCCACCATAGTCGCTCCTGCCAAGTTCAAGCTCAACGACGCCGACTGCGAGCTGTACGACGGCTCCGTGGTCATCGCGGCGATCACCTCGTGCACCAACACCTCGAACCCGTCGGTGATGGTCGGCGCCGGCCTCCTCGCCAAAAAGGCGGTCGAGAAGGGGCTCATGAGCCGTCCCTGGGTCAAGACCTCGATGGCCCCCGGCTCCCGCGTCGTCACCGGCTACCTCAATGACGCCGGCCTGAGCCAGCACCTCGACAAGCTCGGCTTCAACACGGTCGGTTACGGCTGCACCACTTGCATCGGCAACAGCGGCCCTCTCCCCGATCCGGTCCAGAAGGCGATCGACGAGAACTCACTCGTCGCGGTCGCGGTGCTCTCGGGCAACCGCAACTTCGAGGCGCGAGTCCATCCGTCGGTGCGCGCCAACTACCTCGCGTCGCCGATGCTGGTGGTCGCGTTCGCCATCCTCGGCCGCATCGACGCCGATCTCACCACCGAACCCCTCGGCACCAACGCCAAGGGAGAGAAGATCTTCCTCAAGGACATCTGGCCCTCGCAGGAAGAGATCGCCGACACGATGGCCAAGGCGCTCAAGCCGGAGACGTTCAGGAAGGAGTACAGCACCGTCTTCGACGGCGACGATGCGTGGAAGCATCTCGAGGTCCCCACCGGCAGCCGCTACGCCTGGGTCAGCACGAGCACCTACATCCAGGAGCCACCCTTTTTCCAGGGGCTCTCCCCGAAGGCGGGCACCCTGAGCGAGATCACCGGCGCCCGCGTGCTCGCGGTGCTCGGCGATTCGGTCACCACCGATCACATCAGCCCCGCCGGGGCCATCCCCAAGAACGGCCCGGCGGCGAAATACCTCAAGGAGAACGGGGTCGAGCAGCCCGACTGGAACACCTTCGGCGCTCGGCGCGGCAATCACCAGGTGATGATGCGCGGCACCTTCGGCAATGTGCGCATCAAGAACGCCCTCACCCCGGACAAGGAGGGGAATTGGACCCTCCACTTCCCCACCGGCGAGACGATCTCGATCTATGACGCCGCGATGCGCTACATCGCAGAGAAGACGCCGCTCGTGATCCTGACCGGCAAGGAGTACGGTACCGGCTCCTCGCGCGACTGGGCGGCGAAGGGGGCGATGCTCCTTGGCGTGAAGGCGGTCATCGCCGAGAGCTACGAGCGGATCCACCGGAGCAACCTGGTGGGGATGGGTGTCCTGCCCCTGGCCTACGAGCCGGGGCAGACCCGCGACACCCTGGGCCTTACCGGTCGGGAGACGATCTCGATCACCGGCATCGCCAAGGGGCTCACCCCGGGTGGCCGAGTGGCGGTCGAGGCCAGGGCCGAGGATGGGAAGGTGACGAAGTTCCAGGCGGTGGTGCGGCTCAACAGCGCCGTGGAGCTCGAGTACCTGCAGCACGGGGGGATCCTGCAGCGGGTGCTACGGCAGTTCGCGGCGAAGTAGCCGAGGGGGGCGCGCCCCCGCGCCGCCGAACCCCATCAAAATTCCCCTGACAACGGCGGGGCCCGGTGGCCCCGCCCTCGGCGCCAGAACGGGAAGCTCCGCCGCTCCGCGGGAGGATCGAAAGAGGGGGCTCCCTGTCTTGGAAGCCCCCTCTTCTTCATCTGCACCCCGGCGCCGCGGTCAGTCGTCCATCCTTCAAGAAGAGCCGGCACCCATTCGGGGCTGGGCCGCGCCACCCTGTCTCAGCCGCCTTCCACTCCGGGCCAACCCGCCCGGTGGCGACATCCCAAACGCGATAGGTCCGCTCCGGGGGTGCAGCGTTCCGTTCACTTGGCGTCCTCGGCCTGACTCCTCCCGGCGTCCCGGGCGGCGGTGGTCGCCGCGGTGGAATGAAAAGAAGGAGGATCTTGTCGCTTTTTCCGAGCCACTCCTCGACCTGCCACTTGCCAGGAAGCCCGTGACGAAGCCCATGGAGAGAATCGCTCGATTGCGCCACCCAATGACTCTCGCCGTATTCACTGCGAATAACGAATCGTCCAGAAGCGGAAGGAATGCCCAAGACAACGGGAGCGACCCGTACTGATCCGCTCCGCAGGTCGATCCGGATCCCCGGGATGGGCTCCGCGCGGGGGGCATCCAGGGTGAACCCGTCAGCGACGATCGTGGAATCCGAGGCCCACCATTGGGGCCCGTCAAAGATCAGGTGTGGTGAGCGGGTGACGAAGCTCCTCTCGCCGGTCGAAGCGCGGAAAACATCAAGAGAATCCCCAGATGGGCCGCCCTCTGAATTCTCACTGTAGAGCCCGTACAACACTGCGATGCAGTCGCTTCCGCACCAGAGGAACGAAAGTCCATCTCGGATCCGGAGGGTCTGCCGCCCGGAGATGGCGTCGAACACAACGGTGAATGCGGTTGGCCAGCCTTCCTGGCCATCCGCGCCCGAGGGTCCACGTTCGAATTGCACCACGCCCACTCGTCCACCGCCTGGAGCGACCGAGAGATCGGTCAACCAATCGAGGGCAGTATCTCCTGTGATGCGCCGGGGCGCACCCGTCGCGGAATCGAGGACCTCGATCCCGCCTTGATTCAACCGCGCTACTCGTCCCGGCCATGTTTGTGCGTTGGCGCGACCAAGAACGACGGTCGACAGGATCACCAGCGAAAGGAGTCGGCGCATGCCGGAGGTTCGCACCGATCGTAAGTGGCCGCAAGGGGCTGAAATCCCGGATCCCTGCCGAGGGGCGCGCGCCCACGCGCGCCCATAACGAGGGAAGATTGTCGCATCAAGGGCGGCCCGGGGGGCCGCCCCTCGGCGGCACTCCTTGAAGGGCGCGAACAGAGGGGATCCCAAACCGGGATCCCCTTGTTGTTGCATCGACCTGTCCGCGATCGAGCCCGTCAGGGCGACCGAGCCGAGCGGGGGCGTGAGCCCCCGGTTACGCCACCAGGTCCCTGAGCCGATCCCCGATCTCACCCTCGCGAAGTCGCGTGAGCGCCCGGTCGCGAAGCTGACGGATCCGCTCACGCGTCACGCCCATCATCTTGCCGATCTCTTCCAGCGTGCGGGCCTGCCCATCGTCCAGCCCGAAGTAGAGTCGGAGGACCTTGGCGTCGCGCGGCGGCAGGGTGGAGAGCGCCGACTCGATCCCTTCGGTCTGGCTGTTGGCCAGCGCGGAGGTGTCGGTGGCCTCCTGGTCGGCGACGAAGCGCTCGATCCGCTCGCCCCCCTCACCCTCGCGGGTGGGCTGGTCGAGTCGCACCGCCTCGGTGTTGAGCGCCGAGAGGGAACGCACCGCCTCGACCGTAAGGCCGGTGGCGCGGGCCAGCTCTTCGGTGGTCGGCATCCGGCTCAGGCGCTCCTTGAGGAGCGTCGTGGTCCGGCCCAGACGTGAAAGGTCGGCCGTACGATTGAGTGGTACCCGGACCGGCCGGCCGTGGCGGGCGATCGCCGCCTGCACCGCCTGGCGGATCCACCACACCGCGTACGAAATGAATTTCACGCCGCGATCCGGGTCGAACTTCCGGGCCGCGGTCATGAGACCGAGGTTTCCTTCGCCGATCAGGTCGACGAGCGGGACGCCGCGGTTCTGGAACTTCTTGGCCACGGACACGACGAACCGCACGTTGTGACGGGCGAGGCGCTCCTGCGCCTTGACGTCACCACGGAACGCCTTCCGGGCAAGTTCGAGCTCCTCATCACGCGTCAGCAGCGCGACTCGGCTGATCTCGTCAAGATAGAGGTCCAGGGACTCCCGGCCCTCGTCTACCGCCTTCGCGATCTGCGCCGGGCGAAGGGCGCGCCGCTTGGTGCGGGTCTTTGTCGCCACGATTCCTCCTTCACCGCTCTTCCAGTGGGCATCACGGCGTGGGTTCGCCGGAGGGCCCATTTGCAAAACAGTCGCGCAATATAGCAGCTAAACGCTAGAAATTCAACGGGTTAGCTAACTTGAGCCTAGACAGCGGGTTGCAGGATCAGGCTGGCCATCACCTTATCTACGCATACCTTAGGCCCTAGTTGCGGTGTCAGTACGACACACACGAGCAATCCTCAGAGTCACCGAGCGGGGAGACGCGCCAACCCCGACTCGATGCACTTCTCCGTCACCTCACCCCCCTGCCCCCTCTCCATTGGGGGAGAGGGGGAGCTCTCCTGGATGCAGAAGAGGGATCCACCTCTGCGGGCAGACCCCTCTGAGCGCCTCAAGCGCCTATCGCGCCTGACCCACTGTCACGGCCGCCGGCCCCCCGGAGGCCCCATCATCCCGGGCATCTCCTGGGGCGTTCCGTTGATCTTGGTCGTGGCGCCGGTCCCGGAGGCTGCCAGCAGCACGGTACGTCCCTCCGCGACCGCCTTGATCATCCCGAATGGCACGGAGGCCGAGACCCAAACGTCGTTGCCCCGCTCGGCGTCACGGTAATGGGTGGTCTGGAATGTGCCCGCGGGCACGGTGATGCTCTCGCGGCCCACCTCGGTCATCCGGCGGCACGATTCGTTCGACATCTGGGAGGCGTTGGGCATCCGGCTCCGCATCATTCCGAGCATCTGCTCGCTCATTTTCATCGGCGGCTCGGTGCCCGTCTGCATGACGACCTCCTTCACCTCCGACATCTCGTACGGATAGCTCGGCACTACCATCTGCATCACCATCGGTCCGCCGCGGCCGCGACGGCCTTCGGCGCGCGTCATCGACATCTCCACCCGCTCTCCCAGGGCCTCCTTCCCCAAGTAGGCGATACGCATCGAGCCGCTGTCGGTCTGATATTCGGCCCACCCACCGGCCACGGGGAGCTTGGCCCCCTTGGCGGCGCAGGCGTTGCCGGTCTGGGCGGCGAGAGGGGCGCTGAGGACCGCGGCGGCGGTCAGAGCAAGCAGGAATGGACGGCGCATAGGGGGCTCCGGAATGGGGTCAGAGGGTCTTGATCTCGGCCACGAGCTTGGACAACGACGCCTTGGCATCGCCGAACAACATCGAGGTCCTGGGATCATAGAAGAGTTCGTTCTCGATGCCCGCGAACCCGGGATTCATCGAGCGCTTCAGGACGATTACGCTTTTGGCCTGGTCGGCGTTGAGGATCGGCATTCCGTAGATCGGACTCGACTTGTCGTTCCGGGCCGCCGGGTTCACCACGTCGTTGGCGCCGATCACGATCGCGACGTCGGTCTGGGCGAACTGGTCGTTGATCTCTTCCATGTCATACAGCCGGTCGTACGGGATGTTCGCCTCGGCCAGAAGCACGTTCATGTGCCCGGGCATCCGCCCCGCCACGGGATGGATCGCGTATTTCACTTCCCCGCCCCGCTTCTCGACCAGATCGGCAAGTTCTCGGACGATGTGCTGGGCCTGCGACACCGCCAGCCCATACCCCGGCACGACGATGACCGAAGCCGCGTAGCCGATCTGCATCGCGGCATCCTCGGTCGAGATGGCCCGCACGCTGAGTCCTACCGAGGTGCGGGCGCCCCCCGCGGCCGGCGCCGCTCCAAAGGCGCCGAAGAGGATATTCCCGAAGCTCCGGTTCATCGCCTTGGACATCAGGATCGACAGCAGAAGCCCCGACGCGCCGTCCAGGGCGCCGGCGATGATCAGCACGTTGTTGCCGATCGCGAAGCCGGTGGCGGCACTGGCGAGACCAGCATACGAGTTGAGCAGCGAGATGACCACCGGCATATCCGCGCCGCCGATGGGGAGCACCATGAAGATGCCGATCAGGAAGGCGAGCCCCGCCATCACGTAGAACACCATCGACGCCTCGGGGTGCACCACCACATACCCGAAGAGCGCCAGCGTCGTGAGGAAGAGGGTGATGTTGACGGCGTTCTGACCCGGATAGGTGACGGGCCGGCTCGGGAGGAATTCCTGCAGCTTGCCGAACGCCATGAAGCTGCCGGTGACCGTGAGCGAGCCGAACAGCACCTCGAATCCGAGTGCCGCCATGGTGCCCCGCGGCACACCGCCCGTGTGGGACAGGTGCAGGTACTCCGCGATGCCGACGAGGGTCGCGGCGAGGGCACCGAACAGGTGGGAGATCGCGATCCGCTGGGGCATCGCGGTCATCGGCACGAACATCCCCATCGGATACCCGATGAGCGTGCCGAGCACGAGGCCGGCCATGATCCAGTCGTACCGAACGATGTCCTGGTGCACCAGGGTACCGACGATGGCCAGCAGCATCCCGAGCGCGGCGAAGTTCATCCCGCGGCGCGCCTCGTCGGCCTTGGTGAGGCTCCGGAGGCCGAAGATGAAGAGGATGCTCGCGGCGAGGTACGCCGCCTCGATGAAGAGCTCGCGCGCCATTACTTGGCCCCTCCCGCCTTGGGGCCCTTGTCGCGGCGGAACATCTTGAGCATCCGGTCGGTGATCAGGAACCCGCCCACGACGTTGATCGTCGCCGAGGTCACCGCCACGAAGCCGAGGACATCGCTCAGGGTACCGCGGTCGGCGCCGGCCAGGACCAGCGACCCGACCAGCGAGATCGCGGAGATGGCATTGGTGGCCGACATCAGCGGTGTGTGCAACAGCGGCGGCACGCGGGTGATGACCTGGTAGCCCACGACGGCGGCCAGCACGAAAACGTACAACTGGATGACGGCGATGGTGTCCATCAGGTCCCCCGGCTCCGCACCTGGCCGCCGTGCGTCACGCACATCGGCCCGGCGATCTCGTCGGCAAGGTCGGGGGCGAATGCCCCGTCCTTGAGGAAGCGAAGCACGAAGGTGCTCACGTTCCGGCTGAACATCTGGCTGGCATGGAGCGGGAGCGTCGCGGCGAGGTTCACCGGCCCCAGGATGCGGACCCCCTGGACGGTGACGGTCTCTCCCGCTTTGGTCAGCGAGCAGTTCCCGCCGGTCTCCGCCGCGAGGTCGACGATGACCGACCCCGGTTTCATCGAACGGACCATCGCTTCGGTGATGAGACGGGGGGCCGGGCGCCCTGGCACCTGTGCGGTCGTGAGTACCAGATCCTGGGCGGAGATGTGTCCCGCGAGCAGCAATTCGACCTGCCGCGCCTGGTCCGCGGCCAGCTCCTTGGCATACCCGCCGCTCCCTTCGGCACTCGGCAGGTCGCCGCCGATCGGCGTGGCGCCGAGTGAGGCGATCTGCTCGCGGGCCGCGGCCCGCACATCGAACCCGGAGACCACACCGCCCAGCCGACGCGCCGTGGCGATCGCCTGCAACCCCGCGACCCCGGCCCCGATCACGAAGACCTTGGCCGGAGCGAGGGTACCCGCGGCGGTCGTGAGCATCGGGAGGATGCGCGGGAGTTCGGCGGCACCGAGCAGCACTCCCTTGTACCCGGCGAGCGTGGCCTGTGAAGAAAGGGTGTCCATCGCCTGCGCGAGGGTCGAGCGCGGCACGAGCTCCAGAGCGAATGCTGTGACGCGTCGCCCGGCCAGGGAGCTCTGGTCGCCGGTCGCTGGGTTCAGATAGGAGAGGAGGTACGCACCCGACTTGAGCGCGGCGATCTCGGGCGGGGTCGGACGCTGCACCTTCACGACCAGGTCGGCGCCCCATGCCTCGGCGTCGGTACCGATGCGCGCTCCGGCGGTCTCGTACGCTGCATCGAGGAGTCCGGCGGCCTCGCCGGCCCCGCGCTCGATCACCACCTCGGCGCCCGCCTTGGTCAGACGGGCGATCGTCTCGGGCACGAGAGCGACGCGACGTTCACCCGCAATGCTCTCCCGGGGCACTCCAATGCGCATCTGTTCCAGTCGGTTGATGGTGGACGGATCGAGAAGTGAATCTATGCCGTTCCTCCTCTCCCGACAGGGAGAGGGGGCCAGGGGGTGAGGTTAGAAGTTCAGCCCACCCGGGCGCAGGATCGCGCTCAGCCGATCCTGCAGCACTTTCTTCTGCGCATCGAGCTGGGCCTGGGCGCCGGCGATCCGCACATCCACCTGGGACCGCAGCTCCGCCACCCGCTGCCGCGCCGCGGCGATCCGCGGTCCCACCTGTTCGTCGACCTCGGCGCGCAGCTTGGCCTCCGCCTTGGCGGCCTCTTCACCCACGATGGCGCGCATCCGTCCCGCCATCACGTCGCCAAGGTTGGAGCTGATGGCGAGCGTGGGAGCCGCGATCGTACCGCCGAGCCGGGCACGCACGTCGAGGTCGCGCACCCCGTCGAGTACGCGCGCCAGGAGCTGTTCCTTCGCATTGAGCGCGCGGCCGCTGTCCGCCCGCCAGGTCATCCCCGAGGTCGCGAGCGACCAGTCCCCTGCGATCCGATCGCCGTCCAGCCGGAAGTCGAGGCCGACCGTGCCTCGGTCAAGTGCGGCGGTGAAGGGGAGTCCCGGTACATGAAAATCGGGGAGCGGGATCCCCTGCACCGTCGCGGTGGCCGAGTCGCGCATCCGTTGCGTGGCGTGATCGAGCGCGCCCCCGAGGCGCACCTGCACCGGCGCCTCGATACCGATCCGGCCTTCGCCGCCGAAGGTCATCGGACGCCGCGTCAACGACGGGTCACTGGTGATGTTGGCGGCGGTGAGGCGGAACGCCACGTTCTGGCTGGCCGCCCCCCCGGCGCTCAGGGAAAGGACCGCGCGCTTGACCAGGAATCCGGGGATGTCCTCCGCAATGGGGAATTGCACGGTGATCCCCGCCCGCCGCAGCCGCTTGGGACCGGGCTCTTGGCGCGGCAGGAGGCCGGGAGGGGCATACTGGCGCGCCACCGAGGCCCAATAGAGCGCCCGTTGGAAGCGGTCGATCGAGATGGCACCGAAGAGCGCCCGGCTCAGATCGGGTCCCGAGAAGCTTGGCAGCTTGAGGAGCGAGCGGGCGAAAGCGTAGTCCTCTGCCCGTGCCGCCTCCAGCGCGCGGAGCCCCGCGTTCAGGGAGTCGAGTCGTGTACGCGCCGAACGTTCGAGGGCGGTGACCCGCTCCTTCGCCTTGGTGATGGAGTCGATGCCGTGGCGGAGGTCGGTGGCTGCCTGACGGGCGGCGTTGAGGTCGCGCGCGTTCACCTGGGCGAGACGCTCACCCAGCGCCCTGGCGGAATCGATGGTCGCCTGCAGACGGAGCCCGGCGTAGCCACGCTCGATCGCCGCTCGGCCGGAGTCGGCCGCGATGGTCAGGGCATCGGCCGCCTGCACCGTCTTGAGCTGGGCAGGATCGCCGAGGATCGCCTGCAACGTGTCGATCGGCAGGAGCGACAACAGCGGGACGTCGAATTGCGCCGTGAAATCGCGCACCCGCGACATCACGTCCTGCGCCATGCCACGCTGGTATTCGCGCGCGGGCGTGCGGCGGGGGACGTTGAATCGGAGACCCGTGAGTTGCGCCTGCTCGACCACCAGCTTGAGATCGACGAGCGGGAGCGGATCGATGTCCAGCCGCAGCGAGTCGAACTCGATCAGGTTCCTCCCCCGATCGAACGGGTCGGCGATCTGGAACGCACCCATCTCGACCGCCGACCGGGTCTCGAGTATCTGGAAACGTCCGATGTCGACCTCGGTGCCGAGCGATTCGGAGGCGGCCTCCTCGGTGGTCTGGCGGGCGAGTCGGTCGGCAAAGAGCGTCCAGAACAGGGCGAAGAGGGCGACGAAGAGAAGGAGCGCCGCGACGGCCTTCCAGCGGATCAGTCGCATCGGCTCACTCCGGCACGAAGAGGCGGTACGCGTTGTACACGCGCGAGGCCTTGATCGCCTTGAACGAGGCCGAGTTCTCGAGCTTGGGCCCCCAGGTGGCACGATATCGCTTCACCCCGATCCGCGCCCCGACGTAGAGGAGCGGAAGGGTCACGAGCCAGGTCACCGTCGCGCCGAGGGTCACCGTGTTGTTGAACTGGGCGTAGGGCATCACCGGAACGTTGATCACCTTGGTCCAGAACGGCGTGAGGTCGGCGCGGGTGAGCAACAGGTAGCGCCCGACGGCGTCGAAGAGGGGGTCGAGCGCGAAGCTGAACGGGGTGAAGAGCACCCAGCCGAGCATCCCGCCACCGAAACTGATGTTGAGCATCACCAGCAGGAGGAACAGCAGCGCCCAGTGGAGGCTCAACATCGGGATGAAGGCAAGTCCCGCACCGACGGCGATGCCCCACGCGACCTGATTGGGGGTCCCCTCGGAGTGGAGGGTCTTGAAGATCGACTGGAGGATCTTGAGTATCGCGAACATGAAGCCTCAATGGGTGCTGGGTGCCGGGTGAAATTACGCCGTCATCCCGAGCGCGGCGAGGGATCCAACGTGAACTGGCCGATCCCTCGCTCCGCTCCGGATGACCTATTCTGGGAGACTAGCGTCCTCCCGAAAAGGCCACTTTCCACACCTTCCCCGCCCCATCCGACGAGACGAAGAGCGACCCGTCCGGACCTATCGCGAGTCCGATCGGGCGCAGCGCGACGCTCCCCGCACCCTGCATGAAGGTCAGGTACGGCCCGCTCGGCCGGCCGTCACGGAACGGCACGAAGACCACGCGGTAGCCGGCCTGCGGCAGCGGCTCTCGGTTCCACGATCCATGGAACGCGAGGAAGGCCCCGCCGCGATAGCTCGACGGGAATGCATCGGCCGTGTAGAAGGCCAGCCCGATCGGCGCCCAGTGTCCGGGGAAACCGATCGCGGGGACGGCCTTGGTGGCGCAGTCACCGACCGTCGTGCCGTCACCGCCATACTCGGGGTTCAGCACCTTCTTCCCCTGCATCTGATCATAGAAGCAGTAGGGCCACCCATAGTCGGCCCCCTGGGGGATCGGCCCGAACTCCTCGGCCGGGAGCTCGGCATTCACCGAATCGGACCACCCCCAGTTGGCGCCGAGCTGGTCGCGCCCGTGGGTCGCCATCCAGAGCACGCCGGTACGGGGTTCGGAGGCGAAGGCCATCGGATTCCTCAGCCCCGTGGCGAAGCGGACCCCATCGGCCTGGCGCTGTCCCAGCCGCGTGGACGAGAAGCGCCAGATCCCGGCGCGGGTCTCGAGCTCGGTGCAGGGCATCCGACCGGCGGAGCGCGCCGTGCGATCCACCTCCTGACAGCTGTTCGTGGCGGAGCCGATGTCGACGTAGACCGACCCGTCCTTGACGAGGATCGGCTTGGCGGAGTGCCCCGCGGTCGGGAGCCCCTCGATCACCACCTCGGCGGGGGCCGCCGGTTCGAGCTGCCCGGGCGCCCACCTCCATCGATAGATGGTCTCGCTGGTCGCGAACCAGAGATACCCCTCGGCCAGCGCGATCCCGGTCCCGCGGTCGGCCCCCCAGGTCTTCCGGGTCTCGGCGACCCCGTCCCCGTCGGCGTCGCGCAGGGCGATCACCCCGCCCCGGGCACTGGCGGCGAAGAGGTCGCCGTTCGGCGCGACCACGATGTGGCGGGGGGACGCCAGCCCCTCGGCGAAGAGGACCGCGCAGAACCCGGCGGGGACCACGATGGTGGCGTCGCAAGCGGGCGGTCGGGCGGTCAGGCGGTCGGGCGGCAGGTGCGCTCCCAGGAGGAACAGCAGGGGGAGGGCGAGGGCGGCCCGACGGACCGATGTCTTGTTCATGAGGCGGGTCTCCTGGTTGCATCGAAGCTAGCACGCGCGGGTCCGGCCGGCAGCCTTCGTCCGGTCCATCCGACCGCCTTACCGCCCGACCGCCTGACCGCCTATATTCGCCCGCTATGACTACCGGACAATACATCTATACGATGGCGAATCTCCGAAAGGTCGTCCCGCCCAGCCGGGAGATCTTGAAGGGGATCTATCTCGCCTTCTACCCGGGCGCCAAGATCGGCGTCCTCGGCTCCAACGGCGCCGGCAAGAGCTCCCTCCTCAAGATCATGGCGGGGGTCGATCACGAGTTCTCGGGGGACGCCCGTCCCCTCGACGGGATCAAGATCGGGTACCTGTCCCAGGAACCGGCGCTCGACGCCACCCTGGATGTCCGCGGCAACGTCGAAAAGGCCGTCGCCGCCCAACGAAAGCTCCTGACCGACTTCGAGGCCATAAGCGCGAAGTTCGCCGAGCCGATGTCGGACGACGAGATGAACCGGCTGCTCGAGAAGCAGGGCGCGCTGCAGGATCGCATCGAGAGCCTGGGGCTCTGGGAGCTCGACCGGAAGATCGACATCGCAATGGACGCGCTCCGCTGTCCCCCGGGCGAGGCGGGGATCGAGAAGCTCTCGGGGGGCGAGAAGCGCCGCGTGGCGCTCTGCCGCGTCCTCCTCGAGCAGCCCGACCTCCTGCTCCTGGACGAGCCGACCAACCATCTGGATGCCGAGTCGGTGCAGTGGCTCGAGCGGCACATGGCGGAATTCCCCGGCACCGTCGTGGCCGTGACGCACGACCGGTACTTCCTCGACAACGTGGCGGGGTGGATCCTCGAGCTCGACCGCGGCGCCGGGATCCCGTGGGAGGGGAACTACTCCAGCTGGCTCGACCAGAAGCGGAACCGGCTCGCGAACGAGGAAAAGAGCGAATCGGCGCGGCAGAAGAATCTGGCGCGGGAGCTTGAGTGGGTGCGGCTCTCTCCCCGCGCCCGGCAGGCCAAGAACAAGGCCCGGATCAACGCCTACGAGAAGCTCGTGGCCGAGGAGCAGACGGCCGACGACCGCGGGCACGAGATCCTGATCCCTCCCGCCCCGCGCCTCGGCGACGAGGTCGTCATCGCCAAGGACCTGGCCAAGGGGTTCGGCGACCGGTTGTTGATGGAGAAGCTCAACTTCTCCCTCCCGCGCGGCGGCATCGTCGGTGTCATCGGTCCCAACGGCGCGGGCAAGACGACGTTGTTCAAGATGATCACCGGCGAGGAAAAGCCCGATGCCGGCGCGCTCATCGTCGGCAAGACGGTCCAGGTGGCGTACGTCGACCAGAGCCGGGCCGCGCTCGACCCGGCCAAGACCGCGTTCGAGGAGATCACCGGCGGACTCGAGAGCCTCGACTTCGGGGGCAGGAAGATCAACGCCCGCGCCTACTGTACCTGGTTCGGCTTCAAGGGCTCCGACCAGCAGAAGAAGGTGGGGGTGCTCTCCGGCGGCGAACGGAACCGCTTGCACCTCGCCAAGCTGCTCAAGAGCGGCGGCAATCTGCTGCTGCTCGACGAGCCGACCAACGACCTCGACGTGGACACGCTCCGGGCGCTCGAGGACGCCCTGCTGACCTTCTCAGGATGCGCGGTGGTGATCAGCCACGACCGCTGGTTCCTCGACCGCATCGCCACCCACATCCTGGCCTTCGAGGGCGACTCGGAAGTGGTGTGGTACGAGGGGAACTACCAGGACTACCTCACGGACTACAAGCGGCGGAAAGGCGTCGCCGCCGATCAGCCGCATCGGATCAAGTACAAGAAGCTCGTGCACGACTGAACGGTAAGCGGTGAGCGGTGAGCGGGGGCTCCGGTGCTGATCGGGGCCCCCGCTCGTTCGCGCGCAGACGATCCTACGTTGGCGGATCTGGCCCGGATGGGCCCGCTCACCGCTTACCGCTCACTGCTCACCGTTCTGTCCAGATCCGCACCCCGAACGGCACCTTCGCCACCAGCCGATAGCTGTACTCCCATTTCGACCAGCTGATCGCATCCGTATCGATGTCGTCGATCTTGTGGAAGCGGAACTGGGACTCGAGGCTCACGTCGTTCGACGCCCGCCACACCTGGTTCATCCCCACCTCGGCGTAGAAGCGGTCCTTCTTGTAATAGCCGCCCCGACCGAGGGAGTTGTAGTTGGGATCCCCTGCGGCGGCGCTGTAGCCGTTGCCATGCCAGAGCACGCCAGTGAAGCGCACGTTGTGGAAGGGGCTCACCACGGCACGGATCAGCGTGCCATGTCCCTTGGCGTCGACCCCGGCCGGGAGGGAGTCGGGCCAGCCCGGGCTCGAACCGAGGTACCACCCCTCAAGCGACGCGCCGCCAAGGACGGGGATCGTGTCATGCACCGTCAGCCCCAGGCCGGCGACCATGTTGTTGGAGGTGGATTGTCCGGCACTATAGAGCTGGCCGCCCCGGTGGACCCAGAGACCCTGGAATCCGACCCGGAGCCACGGGAGCGCGTCGGCGTGCGTCACGAGCCCCATGTCGAAGTGCTCGCGCTGGGTCGGCGTGTTGAGGGCGCGCCAGTTGAGGTAATACTCGGCACCCCAGCGCTCATGCCGCTCGATCCACTGGGAACCGTACTCCACGGGCTTCAGGATGTCGCGCTGGAGCACTTCGAACGGTTCGAGCAGGCCGTGTCGGTCTTCGACGATGAGCGTCCCGAGCACGCCGGTCGAATGCTCATGATGATACCGCAACGAGAGAAGCGGTTGCGCCTCGGCGAACGAGGAGTCTCCGCTCAGGTGGTCGGCCGAGACGCCGAGGCGCACCTGGACCTTGGGGGTCGCCTGAAGCGTGAGTTCGGACCACAATCGCGCGCCCATCCAGGTGGCGCCTTCGCGGTAGGGATTGAAGAACTCGGTATTGTCGGAATAAAAGAGGAAACGGGTCTCCCAGTCGACGGTGCGCTGGGCGGCGGCAGGCGTGGCGGCGGCCAGGACCACGGCCGTGAGCAGGAAGCGTCGCATCGGCGAAAAGTAATCAACTGCAACTGACTGTCGCGAAAACGCGGGGTGACCTGCAACTGACTGTCGCGAAAACGCGAAACGACGACCCGAAGCGCGAAACGTCCCGTGCAAAGGATGCGTCCGCTCAGGACGCTGGCATTGAGCCTTGTTGTTCTCCCACGCGGAGCCGGAATCGACACCCACATATCTCCCCGTTCTACGGCACGGAGCGAAAGATCGCTCGGAGCTCTCCGCGCTTTCGCCACCTTTCGCGCTTTCGCGACGATCAGTTGCACTTCCCAGGATCTTCCCCCACCCGGACAGCCGCTCCCCTCCACCATAGCGCACACTATATTTGCTCCATGTCTACACCTGCGTCCCGGACCGTGAAGGTCGGCCTCATCCAGATGTCCTGCTCCGCTGACCCAGCGGCGAACCTTGCCAAGGTGCTCGACCGCATCCGGCAGGCCGCCGCCAAGGGCGCCCAGATCGTCTCGACCCAGGAGCTCTTCCGCTCGGAGTATTTCTGCCAGCGGGAGGACCACGACCTCTTCGCCCTCGCCGAAACGATCCCCGGCCCCTCGAGTCAGGCGCTCTCTGCCCTCGCGAAGGAGCTCGGCATCGTCATCATCGGCTCGCTCTTCGAGAAGCGCGCCGAAGGGCTGTACCACAACACCGCGGTGATCATCGATGCGGACGGCCGACTCCTCGGCATCTATCGCAAGATGCACATCCCCGACGACCCGCTCTATCACGAGAAGTTCTACTTCACTCCCGGCGACCTCGGCTTCAGGGCCTGGGACACCAAGGTCGGGCGGATCGGCGTGCTGGTCTGCTGGGATCAGTGGTACCCTGAGGCGGCGCGCCTCACTGCGATGCAGGGGGCCCAGATCCTCTTCTATCCAACGGCGATCGGCTGGCACCCGAGCGAGAAGGCGCAGTACGGCGAAGCCCAGCGGAGCGCGTGGGAGACCATCCAGCGGAGCCACGCCATCGCCAACGGCGTCTTCGTCGCGTCGACCAACCGGGTGGGGCACGAGGGTGTCACGAATGGCGGGATCGAGTTCTTCGGCAACACCTTCATCGCCGACCCCTACGGTCAGGTCCTCCATCGCGCCGGCCAGCAGGAGGAGATCGTGGTGCTCGAATGCGACCTCGGCCTGGTCGACAAGGCTCGCGTCCATTGGCCCTTCCTCCGCGACCGCCGGATCGACGCGTACGGCGATATCACGAAGCGGTACATCGATTGACTCGTTGTCATCCCGAGCAGAGCGAGGGATCTTGCATGCGATGACCGACGCCCGTGGACCCACGTCGATCAGTGGCCGGTAGATCCCTCGCTCTGCTCGGGATGACACCCTGCAATAGAGCGATCCACGCTAGATGACTCTGACCCCCCGCTCCCTCGGCTACTCCATGCCTCCTGAATGGGCCCCGCATCGCGGGACCTGGCTCAGTTGGCCACATAAGGAAGCGTCGTGGCCCGGCAAGTTCGCGCCGGTCCCCGCGGTCTTCGCGGAGCTGGTGCGTGTCCTCAGCTCCCGCGAGGAAGTACACATCAACGCGGACCCCGCGGTCGAAGCCGCTGCCCGAGCGGAGCTCCGCGCGGCGGGGGTCGGCGGGTCCAACGTCTTCTTCCACCCCTTCCCCACCAACGACGCGTGGTGCCGCGATCACGGCCCCTGCTTCGTGCAGCGCACGGTGGCGGGTGCGGTCGAGGAAGCGATCATCGACTGGGGCTACAACGCCTGGGGCGGCAAGTATCCTCCCTTCGACCTCGACGATGTGATCCCGACCAAGGTCGGCGGGAAGTTCGGGATCCGGGTGTTCCATCCCGGGATCGTGATGGAGGGAGGCGCCATCGAGGTGAACGGCGCCGGCACCCTGATGACCAGCGAGAGCTGCCTGCTCAATAAGAACCGGAACCCCCAGCTTTCCCGGGGGGAGATCGAAGCCTGCCTTCGCGATTACTACGGCGTCTCGCACATCCTCTGGCTCGGCGACGGGATCGCCGGCGACGACACCGATGGCCACATCGACGACATGACCCGCTTCACCGACGCGCAGACCGTCGTGACGGCGGTGGAGCCCGACCCCAAGGACCAGAACCACGGACCGCTCGCGGAGAACCTCGAGCGACTCCGCGCGATGAAGGATCAGGACGGCCTCCCCTTCCGCATCCTGGAACTGCCGATGCCACCGGCGCTCTTCCAGGAGGACCAGCGTCTCCCGGCGAGCTACGCCAATTTCTACATCGCCAACGGCGTCGTGCTGATGCCGGGATACCACCCCCCGACCGACGAAAAGGCCCGCGCCGTCCTGGCGCAGGCCTTCCCCGATCGCGAGATCGTCGTCATCAACTCCACGGACCTGCTCTGGGGACTCGGCTCATTCCACTGTGTGAGTCAGCAGTGGCCGCTGGCGGGTCGGTTGTCGGTAGTCGGTAGCTGATCCGCCCTTGTGGCGGAGGCTTCGTTGCACCACGGGGAGCGCACCCGAACAACGCGACCGCTACCGACTACCGACCACCGACCACCGACTTCGTAGCCTTGGCAACGACCCCCGCCAACAGCGCTCCCCAGAACGGCACTACCAGCACCAGCACGATCGGCGACATTCCGCCGAACACCCCGCCCGCCCGGGTCGCGAGTCGCCACGACGACCCGGGTACCCAGGTCATCGCGAGCACGCCCCCCCACACCAGCCCGCCGAACACCAACGCCCACCACGGGGACCACCCCCACCGTCCGGCAACGGCACCCCAGACCAGGCCGATCACCGGTAGCAGCCACCACGTCGAAAAATGCCACCCCACAGGGGTAGGGTTGCCCGCCACGAAATGCACCTGCTCGGCGCGATCGGCCACATCCAGTTCCTCGATCGTACTCGGCATGCGCGCCGAGTCGAGCGCCCCCGCGCGCCACTGCTCCACCCGGTCATCGTAACGGGCGCTCGACGGATTCCCCGACTGCCCCCCGGGATAGGTCGTGTAGGCGACCGGCCGCGGTCCCATCTCGACCACCATCCGCCAACTGGGGCCATGGGTGCCGCCCGAGCCCAGGGGACTCAAGGTGCCGTTGCCTCCGGTCACCGAGAGGGCCGGCTCGCCCAGACCGGGAATAAACGCGAGGTGCGGGATCCGCGCGGTCCGGAAGCGATCCCAGCGCCACGCGGTGGTGTCAGGGCCCAAGCGGTCGGCGGCAGTGAGCTGCGCCCACCCTCGTGCGAGCGCGAGGCGCAGGATGTCGTCACGGCCCTCGCGCCGCTGGGTGGCCCGGCGATCCCACCAGATATCGTCCGGCGCATCTCGGAGCGCGGCGAGAACGGTCGTCGAGGGCGACGCGGCCCGGTGGCCATCCGGAGTGACGAGCTCATCCCACGCCAGAGACGCGACCGCGTCCATCACCGTCTCGAAGAGCGGCGCCGACCGGCTCCCGGGCCGGTACCCGTCGTGCCAGCCATCGAGCAGGGCGCGGGCTGTTCGCAGCGAATCGATGCCGGAGGCGGCCGCGATGAGCGATCCCCTCCACCACTCCGCGCGTTCTGAGATCGGGTCGGTCTGCCAGCGACGCATCGCATCGAGCGTCACGGCGCTGTCGCTGGCGAGGAGTCGCGCGATCCGTATCGCTCGCCATGGAGCGGCCCAGCCGTTACCGCGATAGGCCGGGTCCACCCTTGGATCGAGTCCTTGCTGATTGGCCGAGTAGAGCGTCCCCCGCGCGGGATCGACCACGCTCGGCATCGCGGGGAGGTCGCCGATCCAGTCGTTGCGACCGAGGCTGCCGTCGAATATCGTGCCGCCGTCGTTGTTGGGCCGGCGGGGAAAGCGCCCCGCGGTGAGTTCAGCGATATGTCCCGCGGTGTCGACCGCGACGCCGTTCTGGGCCGGGGCCTCGAGCGTGCCGTGGGCCGCGAGGAAGTCCGAGACGGTCCTGACCCGTTGCAGGCGAAGGAAGGAGCCGAGCGGGTCGCGGACTTCGAGGGCGGTCCAGCGGACCGAACGCCACTCGCCGGCATAGCGCATGAGCGGGCCACGCCGGGTGCGATACATCGTGTCGGTGGCCAGGAGGTGGCCGCCACGGCCACGGAATTCCTCGACGTGGTTCGTGACCGGATGCCAGGCGCCATCGACGAGGTGACGGGTCGGCTGGACGTCGTCGTCGACCGTCTCGCGATAGTGATCGACGAAGTCCCCCTCGCTGTTGGTGAAGCTCCAGGCCACTCCCGGGGTGAGACCGATCAGGACCGCCGGCTCGCCCGGGAGGGTGACGCCGTACACGTTCATTCCGTCGGCGGTGACGAGATGGGCCTCATACCAGACCGATGGGAGCGTCAGCTCGAGGTGGGGATCTCCGGCGAGGAGGACGTGACCCTGTGCAGTTCGACGCGGCGCAATGGCCCAGTTGTTGGAGCCGGGGCGAAGATCATTGAAGGCGGCGGTGGCGAGGGTCGGCGGCGTGCGCCGGGGTCCTGACCCCGCGGCAGGGGGTGGCAGCCTGAATGGCAGCGCGCGCGCCTGTGCGGCAGCACCGGGAACGACCGGCTCCTGCAGCGGTGACTCCGCGGGGAGGAGTTGAGCGGCGGCAACGTCGCCGACGAGAGTGGCCATCGCCTCACGTTCGAGGTCGGTGTCTTGCCAACTCAGCGTGTAGGCCATCCGCATCGCGAGGTAGAACGTGTACTCCGGACGCCAGGGGCGGGGCTGCACACCGAGCAGGTGATACTCGAACGGGAGATCCCCGGGACCAAGCGAGGCGAGTCGGGCGCTCACCCCATCGGCATAGGCCTGGAGGGCCCGGCGGGCCGGGGCCGTCGAGTCGAGCGCGGCCCAGAGGGAATCGGCGAGATGCGCCAGGCCCAGTACCCGCATCTCCCGGTCGAGGGGAAGGGCCGCTCGACCGATCCATTCTGAGAGGGTCCCCTGGGCGGCGCGGGTCTGGAGGTCGAGTTGGAAAAGGCGGTCGCGGGCGTGGAGCCAGCCGAGGGCGCGCCAGGCATCGAGGTCGGTGGCAGCAAAGATGTGGGGGACCCCGCGCTGGTCGGCCAGAGTCTCTACCGGGTGGGCGAGGGAGGGGATCACCTCGGTCCGTTCGCCGGAGGGGTCGGCGTCCCGGGCCACACTCCAGATCCCCGCCCAGGGATCGAGGAGGGGGCCGATGGCGGGGAGGGGTCCGAACCGGGTGGCGCTGAGGGTGAGGATGGCGAGCGCCGGGAGTGCCCAGAGGAGGGGGAGAGTTCGGCGCATCGCGAATGGTGGGGTGGGCAGGGGGTCGGGGCAACTGCGGGACGTTGCAGAAACCGAGAAATGCCGATGCAGAGAGTTGCACCACCTCACTCTGGTCCGTGGAAAGATGGCGTCACATTCTGCGACATACATGACATAAACCACACAATCGTCAACTTTTTTGACAGTAAGGACGCCCTCCTCGCCCAGACTGGCGTAACGGTATTAGAATCATCAAATCCGTCATTCTCGCCCTAACACTATATATTTCAATGGATTACGGCGCTTTTTGCAATTGGCAATTGTTCGGTTCGATTAGTGCATTAACACGCTGTAGTTAATTGACTTAAGACCCTTGACTTCAGAAGTCACTTTAGCCAAGATTGTCGATCAACTAGACCATCAATTATTTGACAGTCAAAGAGTGTGACGCCCCTGGGGCGGCATACCTCCTGCTCTAGTACTGGCCGTCACCAATGCATCCCCCCTGGCCCGCGAGGGCCGCCCCGTACCCTAGAAGGAGTTGCACAATGAAGAAGCTTCTCACCCTCGCGGCTGGTCTGGCACTTGTGGCCTCTACCGCACAGGCGCAGTCGGTGACGACCACGGCCAACCCGGGGTCCATCACCACCTACGCTACGGTGACCGTCAACACGATCCTTCGTTTGACGATCAACGACACCAGCACGGCGATCTCGAGCCCGGTCGAGGCCGATTTCGACGCCGGCTTCCAAGATGTGGGCCCGGCCGTGACCGCGACGGTCAAGGCGAACAAGGGTTACACCCTCAGCATCGCCGGCGGCGCGGCGACCTGGACCGGGACCGGCGGCGCGCAGGCTGCCAAGCCGGTGGGCAACCTCCGTTGGCGGACCGCGGGCGCGGCTCCGGGTACGGCGCTGACCACCTCCAACGTCTCGATCGCCTCTTCGGCGAGCGGCACTGGTGGCACGGCGACCGCGGTCAGCTACGACATCGTCTGGGCCTACGCCTCGGACACCCCGGGTACCTACACGATCCCGGTCGTCTTCACCGCCGCCGCGCCCTGAACGGGTCGGCCACTCTAGACGAGAGGCGCGCGTGACAACTACGCGCAGGGCAGCGCGGCGCTGGCAGCGGTTCCTGCCCGCCGCGCTGTTCTTTTTCGGGGGGATCGCCTCGGCGGTCCCCACAGCGGCCCAGCTCACGGTGAGCCCGGCGGAGATCGCCTTGGTCCCCGGGACCACGCCGGCGGCGAGCTTCGTGGTAGAGAGCGACGCCCGGACCACGATCCAGGTGACGATCTACCAGAATGACTGGGACCGCAACAACGACGGCGAGAATGCCTTCTTCCCCCAGGGGACCGTGGTCGGCTCGTGTGGCGATCGGGTGAAGGTCTTTCCGCAGACGCTCAGGATCGAAGCCGGTTCCCGCCAGTCGGTGCGGGTCACTTCGGAAGGGGGGATCTTCCCCTCTCCGTGCTGGACGATCGTCTTCGTCGAGAGCGCCCCCCGCCCAGCACAGGGGCAGAGCCGGGTGATCTACGTAACGAGGATCGGGGTGAAGGTGTACGTCCTGCCCCCGGGGCTTACCGCGGACGCCGAGGTCACCGGGTTCGCACTCGAACGGCGGAGACAGATCCCCTCGGGGCCCGCCGTGGACACGACCCAGGATGAACTCGCGATCCGGGTGCACAATTCCGGCGGCCTGCCGGTGCATTTCGAAGGCCGGGTCGAGATCCGCGACCTGCAGAACAAGGTGATCGCCACGGTGAAGGTCGAAGACTTCCCGGTGCTCCCCGGCAGCTCGCGGCGGATCGGTGTGGCCCTGCCGGTAGTCCCGCCCGGGAAGTACGTCGCCTTGGCGGTCCTGGGTTATGGCGCCGAGGATGACCTCGCGGCGCAGATCGAATTGGAGATCAAATGAGGGCGGTGCCGAGGGTGCTCCTGCTGCTGGCATGCCTCACGCTGTCCCTTTCCGGGGCGGTGTGGGCGCAGAAGCTCACCTTCCTGGTGACGGGCGGGTCACCGGTCGCGTTCCCCAACGCCACTGAGGCCAACTACGATGCCGGGTTGGTCGGCGCGACCGCGATGCTGGGCTTCAGCATGAGCCTCGGCGGCGGCGGCGGCGCCGTGTCCCGGACCGGGATACTCTCCATCCGCGCCGCCAGCGCGGTGATGGGGGGGACCAAGCCGATCGGTGACCTCCAATGGAGGCGGAGCGACCTGGCGACCTGGAATTCATTGACCCCCTCCGACGTGGTGGTCCAGTCCCAGCCGATGATCAGGGGCGGTCTCAATGACCCCTGGACGAACTCCATCGCGTTCCGGACACTGCTGAGCTGGGCGAATGATGGACCGGCGACGTACACACCGACCATCGTCATGACCGCCACCCTGACGACGCCCTGACCGCGTGAGCCGCATCCTTCGGAGCCCCGCGCTCGTCCTCGCCGCTGCCGCGCTCGTCGTGGCCGCGGCGTGGGCCGTTGCGCGGACCGACCCCGAGCGGCTCCCGACGGCCCCGACGATCGTGGTGACCCGGCCGCCGTCCCTCCACGCCGGAGGGCGTAGCACTCGCGGGCCGCGCCGCGGAGGCCGCACAACGACCAGGGTCGCTCTCACACCGGCCTCGGTCGCTCCGTCGGCCCCGACGACCACCGCTCCGTTCGCTCGTCCGACGGTCTTCCGTCGAGCGGGCCCCGCCCGCGGCGGCGCGGTACCGCGGAGCGTACATGTGCTCCGGGTACCGGTACCCCGAAGTCTGCCGGCCCGGGAGCAGGTCCGATGGACGATGCGCCCCGGCCCAAGGGCCGAGGTACTCTCTGCCTATGCGGGGACCATCACCCCGCAGACCCCCGACTCCGACCGGGCGATCACCATCGTGACCCGGATCCCGGCGCGCGCGGCGGCCGGTATCCTTCCGGTGGGCGAGGCGGAGTTCATCGCCGATTCGGTCTCCATCGTCGTGCCGATCGAGCTGGTCATCGAACGCGTGCGTCGCGCCTCGATCCTCCCCTCCCGCCCGACCTATGGTGCGCTCGCCGGGCAGAAGCTCCTGCTCGGCATCGAGGTACGGAACCTCGGCAATTCTCCCGATACCGTGTCGATCGTGGCCGACGTGCCGGTCGGCTGGAGCCGGATCATCGGCCAGCGCGTCGCGCTGATCCCCGGTGAGCGCCGTGTCGTCACATTCGAGACCAAGGTGCCGCAGGGTGCAGGCAGTACCGCGGCCTATCCTGCCTTCCGTGCCCTGATGGGCGACAGCGTCGTCGCGCTTGCGACGGTGCCGGTGCAGGTCGAGGACCCGGCCGAACGTGATCGCCCGGTCGGGCCCCAGCTGACCGTCGGTTCTTCGACCGCCTTCGGCGACTCGGTGGCCTCCTCGCCCGCCTTCGACTTCGCGCTGAGCGGCGCGGTCGCCAACGGGGTGGCGGTGATCGGTCGCGCCTCATTCGCCCTCGACGAGGCGACCCTGGATCGGCGCGCCCTGGCGCGGGCCGGCGCCTACCTGGGTGGTGCGTTCATCAGCATCCGAGGGCCGGGGTGGTATGGGACCGCCGGCAATACCGGGACGACGCTTTCGTCGCTCACCGGCATCGGAGCGTTCGGTCGCGGGGTGACGGGAGGAGGGGCCCGCGGGCCGGCCTCGATGACAGGCATGGTGGCCGATGTGCCGAACGGCACGGGAGTACAGGCCGGCGGCCGGGCCGACTACCAGATCAAGCGCAGCACCATCGGCGTCGCCGCGTCGCATTTCGCGGATGCAGGTGCCTCGGGCCGCGGCCTCGATGCCGTCGGCCTGATCGGCTCCACCAATCCTGGCGCCGGGTTCCGGCTGAGCGCTGAAGCGGCCTGGCGCCAGTACGATGGCGGCAGCGGCGCAGGCGTGGCCCTGGGGGTCGAGCGCAACACCGACAAGGACCTTCTCTCCGTGATGTTCGCGCACGCACCGGGAGGGAGCCAGGCGTACGGCCGGGCCCTCTCCGATGTGAGCGCGGTGTGGGGGCGCCGGTTCAGCGACCGCGTCGCGCTGCAGACGAATATGTTCTCGAGCGTCGATCGTCCACCCCGCGCCGGAGGTGAGTTCAAGGCCAACGGGTGGGCCGTCGGCCCTCGCTACGCGATCCGACCCGACCTCTCCGCCGAGCTCGAGGTGCGTCGGAATTCGTTCGAATCGCAGAACGTCTCGGGTGGTGGCTTCGCCTCGACCGACATGACCACCTCCGCCGCCCTCCGGAAGGTCGGGGGCCGCACGATGTGGACTGCCGGCGCCAGCGTCGGAAGCACCAAGCGTACCACTACGTTGAGCAGCGGCACCGCCATCGACCTGACGGCGCAGCGCTACGGCATCAGCGCCGGCGCCGCGGTCATACTCCCCCGCATGGTCCTGAGCGGTGGGGCGGACTATTCGCGGAGTGGGACCGGGTCGGGCTTCGCGCCGCGTCAGGCACGGTTGACGCTCGGAGCGAGCCGAATCGCACCGTTCTCGTCACCCCGCGCGCCGATCTTCCGGGCCGAGGCCGAGATCACCAGCTGGTTCGGTGACCAGCCCTCCACAGTGGTGGCCCGGATCGGGACCGAGCTGCCGCTCCCGGGCGAGTTCTCCCTCGTGGTCGACGCCGAACGCAATCCGCTGATCCGCCCCGCCGGCGATCGCACCCCCTGGATCGTGGCGCTCCGCCTCGAACGCGGGTTCAGCCTCGGGTGGGCCGTCCATACGCCAATGACCCGCGGGACGGTCTTCCAGGACCGGAACGGCAATGGCGTGCGCGATTCCGACGAGCAGGGGCTGGCGGGTGTGATGATCCGTCGCGGAAGTCAGACAGCGGTCACCGATGGCTCCGGACGGTTCGCCCTGCAGGGCACCGACCCGGTGCCCCTCGAGGTCGATCCGGTGTCACTACCCGCCGGGGTGGTCGCGCCGAGCATGGCGCAGGGTCACGGCGCCCAGACCCTCGCGTTCGGAGTGGTCCCGACCGGCGCGGTCGCTGTGCGACTCGTCCCGGTTCTCGACGAGCTCGGCCGCCGTCCGGAGAGCCCGTTCAGCGATCTCGCGGTCCTGGCGCGGGACGATCGCGGGGCAGAGTGGTATCTCCGCGCCGACTCCACCGGACTGGTGCGGTTCGACGCCCTCCCGCCGGGGCGCTACACCTTCGTGCCCGATTTTGCCGGGACCACCGAGCGGCTCCGCCAGACCGGCGACGCGGTGATCCTCGAAGTGAAGCCGGGGGAGAACCTTCCTCCGCTCGAGGTCCGCTTCACCGTCCGTCCAGCCCGCCTGTTCAACGGCGGCCAGGGCCAGACCGACCAGGGACGTCGTCGCCGGTGAGGCGCCTCCTGCTGGTCCCGATCGCGCTCGGCCTCGCGGCCTGTGCGGGGAGCGACGGCCCCGATTGCGGCGGCACCGCGCCGGTGGCGGGGACGTGGGAATACCACGCCGTGCAGAACACCCCGCCGCCGGGTGCGACGCTGGTGGGGACCCTCGTGGTCTCCGATGTGACCGGTTGTGAATTCAGCGGCACGCTGAGCGCGGACGTGACGCCGAATGGGGGCGGGTCGGTGTTCACGCTGGCCGGGCCGTTCTTCGGCATCGCGGTGAGCAGCAGCGTGATCAATTTCGACGCCCAGCTGAATCCCGGCGTCACCCGCACGCACGTGGCCGACGTGCTCAGCGACTCGTTGGCCGGCGAGTGGATCGAGGGCACCGGCATCAGCGCGCCACGGGGGACATTCTGGGCCCGGAGGACAGGCCCGTGAGGCGCCTCCTCCTCGTCGCCTGCCTTGGGGCCTGCCTGGCGCGTCCGGTGGGGGCCCAGACCTGCTCGACCCCCAACGGCGTGGCCAACGGCAGCTGCTCGGTGAACGTGGCGTCGAGTCTCACGATCCCGACGCTCCTCCGCCTCACGATCGACGATACCAGCACTGCCCTCACGACGCCCACCGAGGCGATCTACGACGCCGGTACGACCGTCTCGACCGGTCCGGTCGCGACGATCAAGACCAATGGCAGCTGGACCGTCCTGGTGCGTGCCACGGCCGCCACCTGGACGGCGAGCGGCGCCGGAGCGCGGACCAACAAGCCGGTCGGCGACCTCGCCTGGGGCAAGCTGGTCGGGGGGCCGTTCATTCCCATGACCACCACCAACGCCACCGTCGCGACCGGCACCCGCGGCGCATCGAACGTGACCTCGATGTTCTATCAGGTGGCGTGGAGCTGGCCCAACGACACCCCAGGGACCTACACGATCACCGTGGTCTTCACCGCCACGAGCCCCTGACCCTGCCGCCCCGCTCCTGCCCGTCGCGGCGGAGGGGCGGAGGGGCGGAGGGGCGGAGGGGCGGAGGGGCG
>JBDSIR010000096.1:0-5245 GCA_039917855.1 Gemmatimonadales bacterium
CGGCTTCGCCGGTCCACGCAATGGGCGCCTCACCGATCTCCGCCCCGCGGCGTACGCGGCGTGGAATGACACCCTCCGGACGCTGCTCCGCACCACCGCCACCCTGAGCACCGCCGGGCTCGATCACCGTGGGAAGATCACCTTGGGGATGCTCCGCGAGTCGCTCGAGCGCGACCTCACGGTGGACGTCTGCCATGCCGAACTGTGGACCGTGGACCAGCTAAACGGGCCCCAGGTGGCCTACGCCGACCTGGCCGCGCTGCAACCGGCGGCAACGGTCGAGGAGCGGAGGCTTCTGATGCAGCGCTGGCGCGAGATCCCCTTCGCCATCCAGCAGCAGGTGGTCAACCTGCGCGACGGGGCCGCACGCGGCTATCTCTCCCCACGCATCAACGTCGAGCGGGTCATCGGGCAGCTCGAGCGGCTGGTCGCGGCGCCGGCGGGCACGTCGCCCCTCGTCCCACCCTCCGCTCGGGGTCCCACCACACGCTGGGCCCGTGACATGCGGAGCGTAGTGGCCAATGAGATCGTTCCCGCTTTTCGCGCCTACCTGAGCTTCCTCAAGGCCGAGTACCTGGCGCAGGCCCGCACGACCCCGGGTGTGTCGGCCAATCGGGACGGTGCTGCCTGCTACCGGGCCCAGATCCGGGCCCAGACGACCCTCGACCTGACCGCCGATTCGATCCACTCGATCGGGGAGCACGAGGTCGATTCCCTGCGTCAGCAGATGGTGGTGGTGGCCCGCCGGCGCTTCGGGACCGGGAACCTCGACTCGTTGCTCCTGACGCTCCGGAACGACCCCCTGATGGCCTTCCAGACCCGGGACGAGGTCTTCCAGGCCGCCAAGGGCGCGGTCGAGCGCATGGAGGCGCACCTCCCTGCGCTCTTCGGGCGGCTCCCGACTCGGCGCGTGGTGGTCGAACCGATGCCCGCCTACCAGGAGCAGGACGCACCATCGGCCTATTACTACCCCGCCACCGCCGACAATGGACGTCCCGGCCGCTACCTGGTCAACACCTACGACCCGACCCACCGGCCCCGCTATACCGTGGAGGCACTCGCCTTCCACGAGGCGGTGCCCGGTCACCACCTGCAGATCTCCCTGGGCCAGGAGCTCGACCTCCCCGAGTTCATGCGGTACGGGGCAGGGGCCACCTCCTTCGTCGAAGGGTGGGCGCTCTACTCCGAGGTGCTGGGAGAGGATGCTGCGGTCTACAGCGACGACCTGCAGCGCCTGGGGATGCTCTTCTTTCAGAGCTGGCGCGCCTGCCGGCTCGTGGTCGACACCGGGATCCACGCCCTGGGGTGGAGCCGTGAACAGGCCATCGATTACATGCTCCGGAATACCGGGCTGAGCCGCTCCGACGTCGAGAACGAGGTCGATCGCTACATCATCTGGCCCGGGCAGGCCTTGGCTTACAAGGTGGGTCAGCGCGAGATCCTGAGCCTCCGCTCCGACGCGAGAGCGGCACTGGGCCCCCGCTTCGACCTGCGCGCCTTCCACGACGCCGTCCTGGCCGACGGTGCCGTATCGCTCCCGATCCTCCGCGAGACGATGGCCCACTGGATCGCCGCCCAGACCACCCGTCCCTGACCCGCGAGTTCCTTTGCGCCGCACCTCCGTCACCATTTCCCTCCTGCTGGCCACTGTCGCCGCCCCCGTGGCGGCGCAGGAGCTCCCCAAGCGGGTCAATTGGTTCTTCAAGGGGCTCCAAACCGGGCTCTGCGTCGAATTCCTGGTAGCCCCCCGGACGGCCGCGGATCAGTTCCGAGGCATGGTGTCGCCGACCCCGGTGGAATCGCTGGCCGAACGGTACCCGGCCCTCGCCAGAGTGGCCCGCGACGAGCGGGCGTACGTGGGCTGGGTCCCCGCCGAATATTGCTGGTACCTCTACCGGTCAGCGGTGGTGGCCGGGCGCGACGTCCAGGTCTCGGGTGGGCGCCAGCCGGTCGCCGTCGGCTTTCTGTCCATCGCCGCGTGGGGCCTCCCGGACAGCGCTGAGGCTGTCGTCGTGACCCTCTTCACCAACGCGAGACAGCTCTCCCGTTCTGCCGACGTCGCTCGCCTCCAGATCGAGCAGATCGACCTCACCGTCGGCCTGATCCCGACCCAGGAGGAGTCTCCCGACGAACGCCGGTACATCGCCGATCACGGCAGGACCACGATCCAATGGGATGGTCGCCCTGGGACTGAGCGTCCCCCCGAAGGGCGGTCTCTCCGCCTTGCGGGGAGAACATTCGGCGAGAGCTATCACGGGATCCGCCTCGTTTTTGTCCCCGATTCGGCCTTTGTCGCGATCGGGAATCTCCGGGTGGTCGGAACGGGGGAGCTCCAGGCCATGTTGGCCGCATCACCGATCCGCCTCCTCTCCTCCTTCATGCGGGGCGGGGACGCAGATTGGGAGCTTGGCAGGTAGGCGGCGACCGAAGCGGCCCACAGGAGCGCGTAGCGCGACTCGGCCGCGAGGAAGGGGCGGGTAGGCGGGTAGGGCGGTAAGGCGGTAAGGCGGTAGGGCCGTAGGAGGGCAAGAGGGCAAGAAATGCTGGAACAGCGTCGGTGTCATCCCGAGCCTTGTCCTGAGCGCAGCGAAGGAAGAGCGAGGGATCTTCTCAGCAAAGACCGTGGCACGCAATCTCGCTACGGTCTTGGCCGACAAGATCCCTCGCGCTGCTCGGGATGACCGCGAATTTGTTCACTGGCCCACTGGCCCACTGGCCCACTGGCCCACTGGCCCACTGGCCCACTGGCCCACTGGCCCACTGGCCGCATGTCCGCCCCTCCGCCCGGTTATCCACAGGGCAGGGGAGACCGTCCTTCCTCCCTTCATCCCTTCATACCTTCCTCCCTCACCAATGTGGATGAACCCCCTCGACCCACCCAGATGGATACCGATATGCATTCCGTATGAATATTCATCGCCCCACTAGTGACACTGTCAACTTGGTAGTTTTCCACACGAAGTGACGCTGTTTACCCTTTGTGAATACATCACTTAGGATTGTGACTCAAAGTGGAAAAGATTCAGGGGGGGAAGTAGATTCCAGTGCAACGGCTTCCGGGGTCCCTTTCGACAATTCCGCACAATCCACACGTGGATAACTTCTGGTTTCCACACCTGTGTCGAACTTCCTGCCGACCCAAGTCGGTGTCAGCCATCAGCTAGATCGGGGGGTGATTGGTGGTGCATTCGGGAGGGGTACTCCACGCTCGGCGGGTGTGGACAGGTGATGGGAGGGAGGGCCAGTCACTCTGGTGGCAGAATGGGGTGATCCGGGGGGTTGGAACTCGCCTCCAAGTCGAACGCGAGGCCCCTTCTCCCCTCCCCCGCCGGGTATTGGATAGGGCTTTGGTGACTCCGGGGCTGGTAGACGGCCACACCCACTTCGGGATGTGGGCACTCAACCGACGCCGAGTCCATCTTGCCGGGTGCCGGACCCGGGAAGAGGCGGTGACGCGGGTGGCCGCCGGCGGGCTCGAAGGAGGGTGGGTCCTGGGGCAGGGGTGGGATGCCAACGGATGGAAGGCGCGACCTGAGCGCGGGGTCCTGGACGTGGTCCACCCCGGCCCTGTATTCCTCGAATCGCTTGATGTCCACGCCGCGTGGGTGAACAGCGCCGCGCTCAGAGTGGCGGGGATAGATCGTCACACTCCCGACCCGTACGGCGGGGTGATCGTCCGGGACCCATCGGGGGAGCCGACCGGGCTCCTGCTCGAGCGCGCGGTCGAATTGATGTCCCCCCACCTTCCCGTCCCTCCGCAGGCGCGCTTGCTCAAGGCGATCAGGGATGCGCAGTCCCTGGCCCACCAGCTTGGGGTGACCGGGATCCACGATGTCGAGGGACTCGATGCCCTCAGGGCCTTCGAGACCCTCCGACAGGAGGGGGCGCTCAAGCTGCGTGTGCTCTTCCACCCCCCCGTGGCAGAGCTGCCCCGCTTGATCGAGCAAGAATGGCGATCTGGAGAAGGGGACCCCTGGATCACCAAGGGGGGGATCAAGCTCTTCCTCGACGGGTCCCTCGGAAGTCGCACCGCCTGGATGCTCAAGCCCTTCGAGGGGACGAGCGATCGCGGGATGCCGATCACCACCCTCGAGGTCGCGCGGGCCGCGATCCAGACGGCGGCGGGAGCCGGGATCTCCTCCACCATCCACGCCATCGGCGATGCCGCCGTCCGCCGCGCGCTTGATCTCCTCGAGGAGGCCCCGAGGGTCGGGATCCCTCACCGGATCGAGCACTTCCAGTGCGTCCATCCGGATGACCTTGTCCGGGCCGGCCAGGCGGGGATCCCGGTCTCGATGCAACCAGCGCACCTCCTGACCGACATTCCCCTGATCGACCGCCACTGGGGGGTCCGGGGGTTCGGGGCGTACCACTTCAAGACCATCGCCGAGGCGGGGAATACCGTGGTCTTCGGGAGCGATGTTCCCGTCGCCTCCATCGACCCACGCGACGGGATCCGCGCCGCTCTCGACCGTGATTCCGCTGACGGCAGTGCTCGCATGTGGCGCCGGAACGAACGGATCACGCTCGGCCACGCCCTCTCCGCCTACACTCGCGGTCCCGCCTTCGCGGGTGGCGTGCTGCACCGCCGGGGGACAGTGGTGCCGGGAATGGATGCCGACTTGGTGGCGTGGGAGGTGGACCCGGCCGCCGAGCGGGGTGGGGAGGGGGCGGGTGCTGTGTTCGCTTCGGGCCGCTGCGTGCTGACGGTCGTCGCGGGCGAGGTCGTTCATTCGGCCTGAGGTCGAGTCACCGGAGAGCGAGGCTCGGAAACCCCGAAACCCCGAAGTTGCCGGTACGAGCCAACTCCCCCAAGACCGTCTGAGATGGGTAGACGTCGGTAGAACGCGACGCGCCGCCAACCTCTCGCGAAAACACGAGCGCGCGAAGGTTCGCGAAACAGGATAGTGTGATCTCCCGCAGAGATCGCGATCGAAGGACAACATAGAGTTATTTCGCGAGTCTTCGCGCTATCGCGCTTTCGCGACAGGTTCACGGAGCTCAACCCCTCGCTGCGATCTCAATGACGACACCCCACCCGTTCGATCTTATCGTCATCGGCGGCGGCCCGGCCGGAGAAATCCGATCCACATCGGTTCTTCGGGGTTTTGGGGTTTCCGCGCCCCTGTTCGCTGGGCAGGGATCGCCGTTTCCGCCGCCTTACCGCCTAACCGCCTAACTTCCGGCCATGCCCCGTCTTGCCATCCGCCGCACCAAGATCGTCGCTACCCTCGGTCCCGCCTGG
>JBDSIR010000097.1:0-4310 GCA_039917855.1 Gemmatimonadales bacterium
AGTAATCTTCCGGTGTCAGATGCACGACCGGCCCACCGAGCGGGTACTCCAACTCCACAACCTTCCGATAGATAGCAATGCGCCGTGTGATCATCTCTGGGCCAGCTACGTTCGCAATCGACCGTCCAACCGGCTTCATGCCTCGACGATTGTGTGCGCCATGAACCTTGTGAACCATTACAGGGTCCCCATCGCTCGATCACGAGGCACAAACCCACGACCCTTTGGCACGGGCGGGAGATCATCGTTCGAGAGCTTGTCGACCATCAGCGCCAGGCCCTTGAGAGCCGCAGCTCCGTGGCTGTACTCATCGTGGACCGGTGTAGCCGGTTCGTTCGTGCTTTTGGGTATGTTGCGCCGATAGTGCTTCATCACTTCCCAGAGCCTCGCCACCCCCTCACCACCCTTGTTGAGGATCAGCTTCGGGAACAAATTGCGCGTGGCTCTAATAGCAAACTCGGGGTCTGACTCACTGAAACTCAGGTGCTTCGGTTTCACCCGTCGATTCATAGCCGTCAGAATTTCAGCGTCAGAGCTCCCCGTCTTGCGCTCTTTGCTGAAGGCGTCAGGCGGCAGATAATCCCACCCCCAATTGAGCTTCAGATCGTTCAGCTTCGTCGCCCACTCATCGGTACGGAGAAAACTATCCTCGTAATACTGAATGATTCGTGCCTCTTTGTATTGCTGTTGAACCAGAATCACGGCGCAGGCATCGTTCCACCCCATATCCCAGAAGGTGTGCACCTTCAGGCGCGGGTCGTAAGGGGCAAAGGTGTAGCGGTTGTCCTTGATCATCGCCAGGACTTCCCTGCTGAAGATCGCCCCAGGCACCGTCGTGCGCGGCTTGCCCAACCAGATATTTTCGTAATCGTCGGGATACATCTTCTCGCAGTAGGCCCGCTCCATCTCCAATTCCGCGGGGAACCAGGGATTATCGAGGTAGGTCATATCCACCACTTGCGAATCTGGCGGCGCATGCTCGACGAACCGCACATAGCTATCGTCGGTATCGAGTTCGGGGTTCATGTCGATCCAGATTTCAGACCCCGGCTTACGAATCGTGGGAATGAGCACGTCCCAGGACTTCTTTTTGACCGCTTGAGCCTCAGCCACATGGCAAATGTCGATGCTTTCATAGGACTTCAGTGAACTCACGGTATGGCCTAGCAGTCCTGCAAAGATAAACGTGCTGCCAGTTTGAGTATTACGAATTTCATTGTCCAGCACTTCATAGACATCGTGCATGTCCATCAGTTCGATCTGCTCACTCAAGAGTTGATGGACCGATTCTTTAATGGATTTCTGGACTTCACGGGTGCACAGAACGCGGAGGCACCGATTGCCTGCGAGGAGGAGCAAGGCCCTGGCTATCCCCCAAGAGGCCCCCTTGCCCCGTCCACCGACAATGACTTTGTAACGGGAATCCGTGAAGAGGAACCGTAACTTGTCGGGAAAGTTCACCTTCATGCGCAGACTCGTTTCGGTGACGGATACACGGTCCCTACGGATCGCCGATGGCGTTGCCAACACCGAGATGAACACATTTTCGCCTTGGCACTATGTGTGATAAACGTCTCATGACAGTGCATGCACACCAGCGACCTCTCTTGATGGAGCAGGATGCGACCAGCTTGCCCAAGCGCCTCGAGATGTAACACTCCTTCAGTGGACTGCTTCCATGCACGCGCCTTCATGCGTCCAACAGCAAGCCCTTGACGGATGTTTTCCTGAGCCGATGGCGAGAGACGATGGAACGATCCATGCCACGGGGCGAATGCTGCCCGCATTTTCTCGGTCATAGCTCTTCCAGTACATCCATCACCACCATCTGTTTGGTTCGTCAGGCAGTCGCTCAGCTGTCGATATTTCTGAATATCAGAGCATTCCAGTGCGACCGCTTCGGCATGTGTGGCGCAGGGAAACAGATCAATCGTGATGTTGTCACGACCGTCCTTGCGGATGATGCGAAGGAAGTAGGGATTTCTTCGACTGGGAGAGATGTCAGAGGCTCGATCACGACCGCCTTTCCCAACATAAAACACGCGACCATCTGCACGTCGATAGTGATAGACGAACCATTGTGTAACTCGTGGGGTCATCGGGGCTTACCGGACTGCACAAATTCAATCTCAAATCGATGTTGGATGGGTCCACCCCCGGCCCCCTTGTGCTCAATCGTGGAGAGCTTCGAATGATAAAACGGCGCAGCGGATTTGGCCGCTTCGAGGCGATCATGGTCCCACTGGTTATGGCGGGCGACAAAGGCGAGGGGGCTTTCTTCGAATCGAATCGTCGGTTCAGGAGCCCGATACATGCGGGTGAGAAACTCGAGCGGCGATTCTCCCGAGGCAAGCAGGCGCTCGCGGAGATCTTGCGTGACTTTATTGGGGATGCCTTTCTTTCTCCCGGCCCCTTTGCGTTTGCCACCTTTCGGCATTCTGATTTCCTTAATGCTCTGATAGTTTTTCGATGGAGCTGGCGATCCGGATTGAACGGACGACCTGCGGTTTACTAAACCGCTGCTCTACCAACTGAGCTACGCCGGCATGATTCATTTAGACCAATCCTATGATCCACTTTTTCTTCTTGCCGATTGCCTTGGCTCGTGGCTTGTCCTCGAATAGTTCACTGATCGTCTTGTCCACCCCAACCTTCTTGTGCTCCACCTTCCGCCCCAGCTTCGGTGCAAACTTCTTCATCAACATGCCCACCGCCAAATGCGCGGGAGATTCGGTATCGAACAAGCGGCCCGCAGGCACATGGACACAGGCGTTTTCTTTATCGCCATTCGCACAACAGAGATAATCTGCACGCAGGTTATACTTCCCGCCCCCGAGATCTTCTGCCACGATCGTTGCAAAGCCCATACTGCCCCTTTCGGTTTAGTTAGACCGCTGGGTGTTCTCCATATCCAGCAGCCAGGTGTGCATCCTCTGACTCATCGAGCGGCCGATCCTTGTGCATTTTCAATTGGACTTTGAGCGCCTGCTCGATATTGTCGACTTCGATTTCCTCATACTCAGGTTGGCTACTCATCTCCGCGCCAGGAGCGGGTTCAGGATCGAGCGGCTTCATGCAGACCGTGATACGACCAGGACGAAACTTTATGCAGATCATGTAGCCATCTTCCGGTACCGGCACGCCTCCCTCTTCCGGCTCAATCGGTCCATCTTCCAGCTCAGGCATCGCGGGCTTTTTGTTCATGTTCATGGTGTGCAATCTCCGGGCAAGAAGTAGGCCCGCCCCCGAAATGAGAGCGGGCACAAGTAAACGCGCACAAGCAGGCAGGTCCATACCATTAGTAGGGGGTGGCGTCAATAGTGATTATTCACAAAGATTCTCACTTTACTATTGACATCTTCCTACTTTCTTGCTACCTTCTTCCTACTAATGTTCCCACTGAGGATCGGGCAAGGAGAATCAGGCGATGCGGCACACACCAACATTCACACGGGAGGGCGCGATGCAACAGCCATGTATCAAGTGCGGCGGGTTCATGTTCTTCGAAACGTTTAGTGATTACTTCCAGCGGTTCCATGCGTGGCATTGCGTGAACTGCGGGCTCACGATCGATAAGACCATCTTGCAGAATCGAATGAATTGCCGCGTGGGGTTGCAGTTCAGGAGGCAGTTCTTCGTGGAAGCGGAGCGGGCAGAAGAGAGGGCGGCATAATGGAGCAGTTATTCAAGTGCGATAGTTGCGATCACATTATGCCGAAGCGCAAAATGCTTGAACTAGAGGATGATCTTGGCTCCGACTATCTCTACCCTGGGGCGCTGATCCCGCACGGACGTTGCCCTAAGAAAGATTGCGGGGCGGGCTGCTTCCCGCTCGTGCTGGAGTTGGCAAACCTGAAAGTGCTTGGGGCGATCTATGCCATGTGGGATGCTCTATCTAACATCGTAGAGGAACCGCTGATGGGCGACCGCTACGATGCCGAAGCATTCCACAAGGCGGGCGTCAAGGCCATTGCGAAAATGCAGCGGGCGCTCCCCACGTACCTTCACGAAGAAACGAAAGGATCACATGCCGAAGAAAGCCGTCAAACCGTCCCGAATCACCAAGGTCAAAGTCTCTGTGGCCCTCGATAAGGAAGTGCTGGCCGTGCTGAGAACCAAAGGGTTCAACCTGAGCAAAACCGTGAACGACGCGCTCAGAACGCTCTACCGCGTGGACAGTGGAGGAATCTGAGCATGGTTGCGCCTGGATGTGGGGGATTTTTAAACGTGAGAGTGGGCGATTAAAAGGAGGACATGACTATGGTACGCGACGGCATGAGTCCCTGTGAATTGGAGCGATTGCAGCATCT
>JBDSIR010000098.1:0-82491 GCA_039917855.1 Gemmatimonadales bacterium
ACCTCCGCCACAACGTCGGCAAGCAGGCGTGAGCGCTCGGGACCACGGGTCGTCGGGACGATGCAGAACGTGCAGCGATAATCGCATCCACGCTGCACCGTCACGAACGCAGTCGGCCCCGGCGCACGGACTTGCGGAATGTCCTCGTAGTGCTCCCAGCTTCGGTACTCCACGTCGGCGGTGCGCACGCCGCCGGCGGCGTGTCCGAGGAGCTCCGGCAGGTTGCGGTATCCGTCGGGTCCCACCACCAGGTCGACCTTCGGCACCCGTTCGAGGAGTATCGGACCAAGTCGCTGTGCCATGCAGCCGACCACGCCGAGCACCGTGCCCGGGCGCTTGTGCCGCTGCAGCTCCCCCATCCGACCAATGACCCGCTGCTCGGCGTTGTCGCGCACCGCACAGGTGTTGACCAGCATCACGTCGGCCTCGTCGGGTGCCTCCACCCGCTCATACCCCGCTCGCGCGAGCACCCCGAACATCAGTTCCGAGTCGGCCACGTTCATCTGGCAGCCGTAGGTCTCGATGTAGACGCGGGGGGACATCGGGGCTCAACGGCTCCGGCGATTGGGACGGAGGCTCGCCGTCACCGACAGGAGCCATGCCTTCTCAGTGAAGTCCGTGCTCTCACTCCGCCACACCCGCTCGAGCGAGGCATCGATCCCCCCCATTCCGTCCTTGAAAACGAAGCCGGTACCGAGCGAGGCGGCCGTCTCGGAGGGAGTGCCGCCGGCGAGGAGCGGGAATGGGAGCGTGGTGCGCCGGAAGCCGAAGCGGATCGGGAACCGCGCGGGATGGGCGAGGCTGCGGACGTATTCTCCCCCGAATCCCCCCTCCCACGTGTTGTTCGCCCCTGGACCCCCGACGGACGTCAAGTCGTCGTCGGCGGAACCCCAGCCCTGCCACCGCGCCTGGGCCGTGACAAGAAGATGCGCCGTGGTGCGGTACTGGGCGCCGAAAGCGAGGCTGATCGGGAGGTCGACCGGGTACTCGGTGGCGATGAGCGAATCGCGCCGCACCCGCAGATGCCCATCCGCACGCACCACGCCGGCGACGGTGAGTCGGGTCGACAGGCGCCGCAGGATCCCGAGGTCGAAACCGACGCCGGAGGCGGAGATCTCGGAGCTTTCCTGGAGGGAGACGTACCCGGTGTCCTGGAAGTAGCGCGCCCGACTGATCCGCTCCACGCCGGTGTAGATGTGGATGGCGCCACCGACGGCGAGCCGGGGATCGACCCGCCAGACGACGGTGGCCCGTAGGTCGTTCAGGCCCCCCATGGAGGTCAGCGTATCGAGGGTCTCGGTCGGCACACCACGGATATCGACCGTATCACGGAACGACACCGAGAAGTCGCGGGCCAGGTAGGTCGAGGCGCTCAGCCCGAAGGCAATGGGGGCCCGGCGGAGCGGCGCGGCGATGCTGAACAGCGGGAACCGCATGTTCCGCACTCCGGCGGTCCCCGCGGGGCTCTCGACGGTACGCCGGTCGTTCAAGATGGAGAATCCGACCGTCATCTCGGTCAGATAGGCCATGGCGGCCGGGTTCAGCGCCGACTCGGCGTCGAACAGCGCCGAGCTTCCTCCCATCCCGCGCGCTCGCGCGCTATATGGGGAATTCGGGTACCCGAGACCGCGGATCCCGAACTGACTGGATTGAGCCGTGAGGGACGCGGGAGCGAACGCCGCTGCGGCGAGGACGAATGGCAGGAGGCGCCGCACTCAGGGCCTCTCGAAGGCGAAGGGGAGCTGGTAGGTGATCCGAATCCGCGGATGCCGCGCCGCGATCGGTGAGCGGGTCGAATAGAATCGCGGCTCGGTGAAGCTCGCGCCCTCGGGGGAGACGTTCACGAACAGGACCGGTGGGTGCGGCAGGCGGGTGGCCTGCCAGCTCTGGATCTCGACGATCACGTCGATCCGGACGGTATCCTGCGACCCGAAGACCAGCGCCTCGGTGCCGCCGAGGCCGGCGCTCGGGCTCTTCGCGCCGAAATCGACGCGGACACCGCGCGCGTCGACGAAGGCACGGTCCCCGGAGAGGCCCTGCATCGGCTGTTCCGGCACCAGCTCGAGCGTGGCGCGGGCCAGGAGCGCCGAGTCCCGCAGGTAGGCGGGCCACGGGAACCGGATCATCGCACGCGCCCCAGTGGGGGTGCCGATGGCAAGGATGGTCGGATCGGGCGCGACCACCGGCGCGGAAGAAACGAAGGTGCTGAGCTCGGGCCCGCGCACGATGGTCTGATGCTTCAACGCCGGGATGGTATCCGGGATATTCAGCGTCACATAGGCACGGATGATCGGCACGGCACCGCCGCTCCCGATCCCGCCGATCCGGACGCCGGTGGCCGCGGCGCCCGAGATCGCGATCGCCATGGCGAAGACCCCGCTGTCGGCCGCGGGGATGTCGACCAGGGGAAGCGTGCTGTCCTGGAAGACGAACCGGTACTTGAAGGCCGGACGGACGCTGTCGGTGATGGTGACCGAATCGATCAGCGTCCCCGGGACCACCAGCGGATCGATCGCGGCGAAGGTCGTCGACGTATCGGTGGTGGCCGGAACTCGATGGAGCGCCAGAAGGATCCCGCTCGCGGTGGTGTCCCGGGCCACCAGGGTCACCTCGATCGCCACCGAATCGAGAGTGAAGTCCCGGGCGGTGTCGCGGACGGGGAGCGAATCGGGCCGGCGGAGGAACCGGACGACGCCGTAGTCGGTGTTGCCGACCAGCCCGTTGGCCACCCGCATCCCCGCGAGCGTGGCGCCGCGCAGCGAGTAGCCGGTGAAGATCGAATCCTGATCTGGGAGCGCATCGAGTACGGTGTCGCGAAGCACCGGCGTGCCCCCCGGACAGGTCGCGGGGCAGCTGCCGGGCGCGGTGAGCTGCTCCTGACAGGCCGCCAGCAGGAGGCCCGTGACGACGAGCGCGGCGACAACTGGTGTAGTACGGAAGGTCATCAGGTCAGCGATCCCTTGGAGAACGCGGCGGGGAGGAGTTCCGCGAGCCGCCATTGCCGGCGTCCCTGCGGACCTACCGCCTCGACCGCGAGTTCGATCCCGAATTCGGCGAGGAACTGCCGGCACGCCCCGCAGGGCGAGACCGGCGGATCCACATCGGAGACCACCACGATCCGGCGGAACCGGGTGACCCCCGCCGCCACCGCACTCCCCGCCGCCACCCGCTCGGCACAGATGGTCAGGCCGAAGCTCGCGTTCTCGACGTTGCAGCCGGTGAACACCCGGCCGTCCTCCGCCTCGAGCGCGGCCCCGACGCGGAAGTTCGAATACGGAGCGTAGGCGCGGGACTGCACCTCGCGCGCCGCGAGGACCAGCACGTCTTCAGCCACCGAGGAGTTCTCCCAGGAACGAGGTGCCGGCCGTCAGGCGCGCGACGCCGAGATATTCGGCAACGGTCTGGCCCATGTCGGCGAAGGTGCGCCGCCGGCCGAGAGGAACGGGGCGCACCCTCGGCCCCAGCGCCAGCACCGGCACGACCTCGCGCGAGTGGTCGGTGGACGGGGTGGTCGGGTCGTTCCCGTGATCGGCAGTAAAGATAACGAGGTCCTCGTCGCGGATCGGGGTCAGGAATCGGGGCAGCGCGGCATCGAGGTCGCGGAGCCCCTGCACGAATCCGGGCACGTCGTTTCGGTGGCCCCAGCTCTGGTCGAACTCGATCACGTTGACGAACATCAGCCCCCGCTCCATCTCCCGGAGCCCTCGCTCGATCAGGTCGTAGGCGGCCGCGTTGGTCGCCGTGTGGGTGCTGGTGAGGTTCCGCCCCGCGAAGAGATCGTCGACCTTGCCGATCCCGAGCCGGGGGAGCCCCGCCTTGGCGAGGTGATCGATCAAGGTGGGACCGACGGGCTCGAGCGAGATGTCCTTCCGATTCGGCGTCCGGCTCCACGCCCCCGGTCGGCCCTCGAATGGCCGCGCGATGATCCGTGAGACCCCGGTTTCGCCGGCACAGAGCCGCCGCGCTACCACGCAGGCCGCGTAGAGCTCGGCCAGCGGCACGGTCTCCTCGTGGGCCGCCACCTGGAAGACCGAATCGGCGGAGGTGTAGACGATCCAGGCGCCGGTCTTCTGATGCTCCTCGCCATAGCGATCGAGCATCGCCGTCCCCGAGCCCACCACGTTGCCGATCACCGGCCGACCGGTCGCCTTGGCGAAGGCGTCGAGCAGTCCGGTCGGGAAGCCGCGGGGAAAAGTGGGGAATGCGCGCTCGAGGAGGCAACCGGTCATCTCCCAGTGCCCAGTGGTGCTGTCCTTACCCGCGCTCGCGGGCTCCGCGAGCCCCCAGGCTGCGGTCGGCCGGTCGGTCGGCGGGACACCGGGGAGCGGCGCGATGTTGCCGAGGCCGAGCGCCGCAAGGTTCGGGAGGTCGACGCCGCCGACCTGACGCAGGGTGTTCCCCAGCGTGTCCGACCCCGCGTCCCCGTACCCCGCCGTATCGGGCGCGGGGCCGATGCCGAGTCCGTCGAGGACGATGAGGGCGGCTCTGCGGGTCATAGAGTCGGTAGTCGGTGGTCGGTAGCTACAGACTACCGACTACCGACCCCCGTAGGTTCGAGGAACGCGGGGACCGATGGCGGTCAACGCTTCGTACGTGTTGGTGCCCAGCGCGGCGGCGTGCTCCGCGAGAGAGACCTTGCCGCCGAAGATCGTCACGACATCGCCCAGGGCGGCGGCACCTGCGGGGATCGCGAGCATGGTGAGGTCCATCGTGATCCGCCCGACCACGGGGACGATCTGCCCGTTCAATTCCACCCGGAGCCGGCTCGAGCCGTTCCGCAGCAGTCCATCGGCGTACCCGCAGGCGATGGTCGCGATGTCGATCGGCTCGTCGGCGCGCCAGGTGCCGAGGTAGCTCACCGTGTCGCCGGCGGCCAGATGACGGAGCGCGACGATGCGGCTCTTGAAGGTCGCCACGGGGTGCGGTGCAGCGGCCCACTCCCCCACCCCGCCCCCGTAGAGGAAGATGCCGGGTCGCACCAGGTCGGCGGCGAAGACCTTGCCGCGGAGAGCGCCCGCGCTGTTGGCGACGTGCACCAGGGGCGGACGCCGCGGGAACCAGCAGAGCGCATCGACGAAGCGGTCCCACTGCTCCTCGGTCCCTGCGAGGTCGACCTCGGCGGAGTGGAAATGGGTGAAGACCCCTTCCCATCCCTCGGCCGCGGCCAGCAACCCGGACGCCCGCTGAAGCGCCTGGTGATCGTCCCAGCGGATCCCGGCGCGCGACATTCCGGTGTCGATCTCGAGGTGGAAGGGGTGGGAGTGGAGGGCCGAGGGTGAAGGGTGCTGCAGGGTGAGCCATGACTCCAGCGACGCGACATCCCCCAGAACCGGACGGACACCCTCCACCCTCCACCCTCCACCCCCCGCGACCGTCCACGGCGTGAAGACCACGATCGGTCGCGCGACCCCCGCCCGACGAAGCTCCTCCGCCTCCTCCGGCGTCGCGACCCCGAACCCCCAGGGCTCGACCGCTTCGAGCGCGCGGGCACAGGCGACGGCCCCGAGGCCATAGCCGTTCGCCTTCACCATCGGGAGGAGTGGGGCGCCCGCGGTGGCAGCTACAGTGCGGGCATTGGCGACGAGCGCGGCGAGGTCGACCTCGAGCCAGGCACGCGTTTCGGAGGGCTGGATTGACGCGGTCACGGGGCGGCCGGTATGATACCGGCCGAGGAGGCTAAATGCAAGACAATTCAGCGCTTGGACGCGCTCTCGGCATCGTCCGGGACCTGCGTCGGAGGTGTCCCTGGGACCGGGTCCAGACCCGGGCCACCCTGCGTCCCTACCTGGTCGAGGAGGTACTCGAACTCGACCGCGCCCTGGGTGAGGGAGAGCCCGACAAGATCCGGGACGAGGTGGGCGACCTGATGCTCCATCTCGCCTGGCAACTGGTGCTGGGGGAGGAGACCGGCGAGTTCACCGCTGATGAGGTGGCCGACCGGGTGGTCCGCAAGATGGAACGGCGCCACCCCCACCTCTTCGAGCTCGGCCCCAAGGAGTCCTGGGAGGTCCTCAAACGGCGCGAGAATGGCGCGGGGCTGCTCGACGGACTCCCTCCGACCCTCCCGTCACTCCAGGCGGCCTATCGCCTGCAGCAGAAGGCGGCGTCGGTGGGATTCGACTGGCCCGATGCCGCCGGTCCCGCCGACAAGGTGCGCGAGGAGCTGGACGAAGTGCTGGTCGAGGCGGAGGCGGCCGAGGGCCGGTCGTCTTCGGCCGGCCGCGGCGAGACGGCGGAGAGTCAGCAGGCGGATCTGGGCGCGGAACGGGATCCTTCAGATCCACTGGCCCAGGAGATCGGGGATTTGCTATTCGCCGTGGTCAATCTCGCGCGCAAGCTCCGGGTCCAGCCGACCGTCGCCCTCGATGCGGCGAACCGGAAATTCCGCCGGCGCTTCGAGGGGGTCGAGGCGCTTGCCAAGGAGCGCAGGATCGACATGGACACCGCCGGACTGGCGAAGCTGGATGAGCTGTGGGATGAGGTGAAAGCAGGTGAGCGGTGAGCGGACCCCACCGGAAGGATCTCGCCGGAAGGGCCCGCTCACTGCTCACCGCTCACGCCGTCACGGATACAATCGATGGACCTGCCTGGGGAACGCGATGGTCTCCCTGATATGCGGGATGCCGCAGATCCACGCCACCGTCCGCTCGACGCCCAGGCCGAACCCCGAGTGCACGAAGGTGCCATACTTCCGGAGATCGAGGTACCAGCCGTAGCTGGCGGGATCGAGCCCCTGCTCCTTGATGCGTGACAGGAGCTTGTCGTAGTCGTCCTCGCGCTGCGACCCGCCGATGATCTCGCCGTACCCTTCGGGGGCGAGGCAGTCGTTGCTGAGAACCGTGCGGGGATCGTCCGGATTCTCCTTCATGTAGAAGGCCTTGAACGCCTTGGGATAGTTGTACACGAAGACCGGCCGGTCGTACTGCTGGGTGAGCAGGGTCTCGTCGTCACCGCCGAGGTCCTTGCCCCAGGCGATGTCGGAGCCGAGGGTGCGGAGCTTCTCCACTGCGTCGGTGTAGGAGATGCGGTGGAACGGCGCAGTGACGCGCCGCAGCGGCACCGTGTCGCGCTCGAGCTCCTTGAGGTGCTCGGCGGCGCGGTCGAGGGCGCGGGCCACGATGTAGCTGACGAACTCCTCCTGCAGCCGCATGTTGGCCGCCGAGTCGTTCCACGCCACCTCGGGCTCCACCATCCAGAACTCGGTCAGGTGCCGGCGGGTCTTCGACTTCTCGGCGCGGAAGGTGGGGCCGAAGCAATAGATCTTGCCGAGCGCCGCCGCGGCGGCCTCGCCATAGAGTTGGCCGGTCTGCGCCAAGTACGCCTTGCCGAGGTCGAAGTAGTCGGTCGAGAAGAGCTCGCCCGCCTGCTCCCCGATCGACCCGGTCAGGATCGGGGTGTCGACCAGGGTGAAATCGCGCTCGTAGAAGAAGTCGCGGATGGCCTGCACCACCTCGTGCCGCACCCGGGCGATGGCGGCCTGCTTCCGGCTCCGGAGCCAGAGATGCCGATGCTCGAAGAGGAAGCTGGTGCCGTGCTCCTTGGGCGAGATCGGGAAATCGACCGAAGGTCCCAGCACCCGGAGGTCGGCGGCGGTCAGTTCATATCCGCCCGGTGACCGGGCATCTTCCCGGACGGTCCCCGAGATCGCGACGGATGTCTCTTGAGTGAGGGTCTTGAACGTCTCCCACACAGCGTCCGGGACTTCGGCCTTGGGGAAGACGCATTGCAGGTACCCCGATCCGTCGCGCAGCACGAGGAAGGCGATCTTCCCGCTGGAGCGGGTGGTCGCTACCCAGCCCTGGACGGTGACGGTGGTACCGGCGTGGGAGCCGAGTTCACGGATGGAGACGGTGGGCATCGCGACCAACGACGAGGGTGGATGAGGCGGATCCGAGCGTGGAGTCTAGTGGTGGTGCTGGGGGCGGTCAACGCGGGGTGCGCGTACAACCGCGCCATCCCCGAAGAGCCGCTGGCGGTCGCAGGGGGTCCCGGAGCCTCTCTCACCGAGCGGTGGCTCCTGCGCGCCGGCCGCGGGATGTCCCTGCCCGTGGTGATCCACGAGGGATCGCTCTACGGGGTGGGGATCGACCGCCGGGTGGTCGCGGTCGATCTGGCCACCGGCAAGTCCCGCTGGGCCTTCCGCCTCGACGGCCCGGCGCTGAGCGGGGTGCTGATGCACTACGACACCCTCATCAGCGGCAGCGAGCGTCCGGGCGGCGAGGTGGTCGCACTCCTGCCAGCCACCGGTCGTCGCGGGTGGAAGCGCCGAGTGGGCTGGGTCGGCGCGCCACTCGCGCTCATCGGCGACGTCGTGGTGGCCCAGACCCGTACCAAGGGAACGTGGGGACTCGAGGCTTCCACTGGCGACATCAAATGGCGCCTCCCCCTCGGCGGCGGGCGGGCCTCCGCCCTGCCGGGTGGGAGCGGGACCGCGATCTTTGCGACCCTGGATTCGCTCTACCGAGTGGAGATCGCCACGGGTGTGGTGCGAGCACGGGTGGCGGCCCCCGGAAGCCTGGTGGCCGACTGGATCCCGAGCGCCCGCGGGATCGTCGCCGGCACCGGTGAAGGAGAACTCCTGCTCCTTGATCCCGGCACCCTCGCCCCAACGTGGCGGCGCCAGCTCGGTGCGCCTCTCCTCGTGAGCCCGTTCGTCCTGGGCGACACTGCCTGGGCGGTCACCCAGACCAACACCGTCTGGCGCACCGACCTCGCGACCGGCGAGACGGTGCTGGTGCTCCATCATCCGACACCGATCACCGCCCCGGTGTCGACCTGGGACGGCGCCCTCCTGGTGGGCGACACCAAGGGGATCCTCACCGCCTACGAGCCGAACGGTGAAGTGCGGTGGCGCCTCGCGGTGGGGAAACCGCTGGAGATGGCGCCGATCGCGTACCAAGGAGACCTGCTCGTCTTCGGAGGCCGGGGCGATCTGCACCGGTTCGAACGGTGAGGCGCTGCGGCGCTGGGGCGCTGGGGCGTTGGGCCTCGGTGGCCATGCTTCTCGCTTGCACGACTGCGACCGGGATCCGAGCCCAATCCACAGGATCCGCGGCCGAAAGCACCCACATCAACTTCTCAGCGCCGCAGCGCCCCAGCGCCCCAGCGCTGGTCCGCTACGGCAAGTGGGTCGCGCTCGGCGGAGCTGCCGGGCTCGGGATCATGGCGCACTCGCGCAACCAGGACGCGGAGGCGACATACCAGGCGCTCCAGGACCGCTGCGATGGTCTCCCCACCGCCTGCACCGTCGGCGCCGGCGGACCCTATACCGATCCGGTGAGCGAAGGGCTGTACACCGAGACCCGCCGCCTTGACCGTCAAGCGTCACGCCTGCTCATCGGCGCCGAGGTCGCCTTGGCGGCCTCGGCGGTGGGATTCGTCTGGGAACTGATGCATCGCCAGGACCTACCGCCGAAGATCCCATTCGAGCCGCGGGTCGACGCGGGGATCTCGGCGACGCGGGTGGGGGTGACGGTGCGGTTCTAGGTAGGACGGTATGAGGGTAGGAAGGTAGGAAGAAAGAGACTAGGGCTGTCATCCCGAGCAGAGCGAGGGATCTACTCCGCATCAGGTAGATCCCTCGCACTGCTCGGGATGACAGCGGTGCCGGCTTCCTACCTTCCTACCTTCTTACCGTCCTACCCCACCCGAAACAGCTCCACCGCCCGCGGGTAGCGCGACAGCGCGCGCAACCGAAGCGCCTGATGCGCGGGCCGCACCAGTCCGGAGTCGACGGCGATGATCTCGCGCGCGCTCTCGCGGGCCCGCTGCAGCAGGTCGGTGTCGTCAGGAAGCCTGGCGTGCCGGATGGTGATCCCGCCCGACTGGCGGGCGCCGATCAGGTCCCCCATCCCCCGCTCCTGCAGGTCGAGCTCCGCGATCTTGAATCCGTCGTCGGTCGCGGCAAATGCCTTGAGCCGCGGCGGCGTCCGCCCCTCCGCGAGCAGGATACAGTGGCTCGCATTCCCCCCTCGCCCGACCCGCCCCCGCAATTGATGCAGCTGTGCCAGGCCGAAGCGCTCGGGATGGTCGATGACCATCACCGTGGCGTTGGCCACGTCGATCCCGACCTCGATCACCGTGGTCGAGACGAGCACCTGGACCTCGCCGGCGCGGAACCGCCGCATCACGCCATCCCGCTCGTCCGCCCTGAGACGGCCATGGACCAGGCCCACGGTCACGTCGGGCCACCGCACCTTCAGCTCCTCCGCCATCGTGGTCGCCGCGCGGAGGTCGGCTTTCTCCGACTCGTCGATGATCGGTAGCACCACGTAGGCCTGCCGTCCTTCATCGACCTGCTCGTGCACGAAGGTCCAGACTTTCTCTCGCCCCGCCGCCGTTCGCACCGAGGTGGTGATCCCGCCCCGGCCCGGCGGCCGTTCGCGCAGGGTGCTGACGTCGAGGTCGCCATACAGCGTCAACGCCAGGGATCGCGGGATCGGGGTCGCGGTCAGGAGCAGCACGTCGGGACCGGTACCCTTGCCGATCAATGCCGCCCGCTGCTCCACCCCGAAGCGATGCTGCTCGTCAATGACGACGAGACCGAGCTTACGGAACTGCACCCCCTCCTGGAAGAGCGCGTGGGTGCCGACCACGATGCGCGCGCCACCCTCCGCCAACCGCTTTCGCGCTGCCTGCTTTTCGGCCGGTGACTGTCGGCCGAGGACGAGTTCGGGGGCGATGTCGAGGGGATGGAGCATCAGCGCGAGGGTGCGCGCGTGCTGTTCGGCCAAAAGCTCCGTCGGCGCCATCAACGCCGCCTGATAGCCGTTCTCCACCGCCAGGAGCATCGCGAAGAGGGCGACGACCGTCTTGCCGGTGCCGACATCCCCCATCAGGAGTCGGTGCATCCGCTCCGTGCTCCCCATGTCGGCCACGATCTCCTTGAGCGACTGTTTCTGTCCGGCGGTCAGCTCGAAGGGAAGCGACTCGCGGAGCCTGGTCGTGAGATCGCGCTGGGGCTCGAACTTGATCCCGGCGCGCGCCTGCTTGGCGAGCGAGCGAGCCCGCGCGAGGGTGAGCTGCAGGTCGAATAGCTCATCGAAGGCCAAGCGTCGACGACCGCGCTCCGCCTCGACCAGGTCCTGCGGCCGGTGAACATCGCGCAACGCCTCGGCGAGCGGAGGGAGCTCGAGCCCCTGGAGCACCGCCGGCGGCACCGGGTCAAGTGCGAGGGCGATCAAGGCATCGAGATGACGGTCGACGAGGGCTCGGATGGTCTTGTGGGAGAGCCCCTCGGTCGCGGGATAGATCGGGAGGACCTTGCCGTGCTGCGTGGCTCCACTCGCACCCGCCTCTCGCGTCTCCCGCGCCTCCTCATCCGGCTCGTCCAGCACCACGAACTCCCGCGGGACCATCTGCCGGCCGTGGTAGAAGCGCACCGGACCGGTGACGAGGAGCGTCTGACCCTCCCGGATCGTGCGATCGAGGAATGCCTGCCCCGGCCAGACGCACTCGAGCACCCCCGAATCGTCGCGCAGCACGGCGCGAAACACCCGGAGCCGCTTGAACGGCACCACCCGCTTCGCCACCACCCGCCCGATGCAGGCGTACTCCCCGCCCACCCGTGCCTCCGCCAGCGGCGTCACCGACGACGCGTCGAGATACCGATGCGGCAGGTGCCAGAGGAGGTCCTGCGCCGTCTCAACGCCCAATTTTCCGAACAGCTCGGCGCGACGTTCGCCGATGCCTTTCAGGAATTTGATGGGGGTGTCCAGCCTGAGCGTCGCCATGAGTTACAAGTTAGCGAGTGCAAGCGGCGAGCTGGCGCGAAAGCAACGAGCGCGAAAGGGACCCCTCCGCGCTTTCTCGCTTTCCAGCCCACTCGCTCCTTGCACTCCTCACTCGTCACTCCCCAGCACCCCGCGCGCGAACGCCCCCGCATCGAACACCTGCAAGTCCTCGAGCCCCTCTCCTGTCCCGACGAACCGCACCGGCACCGCCAGTTCGCGCCGAAGCGCGACCACCGCGCCTCCCTTGGCCGTCCCGTCGAGCTTGGTGACGATCACTCCGGTGAGCGGCACCGTCTCGGCGAATTGCTTCCCTTGCTGCACCGCGTTCTGCCCCACGGTGCCGTCGAGCACCAGCAGCGCCTCGTGGGGTGCCCCCGGCGCCTGTCGCGCCACGACGCGGTGCACCTTGCGGAGTTCCTCCATCAATCCGTCCTGCGTGTGGAGCCGCCCGGCGGTGTCGACAATGAGGGTGTCGACCAGCCGCGCCTTCGCGGCGGTGATGGCGTCGAACGCCACCGCCGCCGGATCCCCCCCCTGGGCCCCCGATACGCAGGGGAGGTCGAGTCGCTCAGCCCACCTCTCCAGCTGGGCGACCGCGCCTGCGCGATAGGTATCGGCAGCGGCAAGGAGGATCTTCCGCCCCTCGCCCTTGAGCCGATGGGCGAGCTTCGCGACGGTCGTGGTCTTCCCGACGCCGTTCACCCCCATCACCAGGATCACCGTCGGTGGCGGCGCGGCGCGGACAATGGCCCCCGGATCGGCCGGCCCCGCGAGTAGGGTGACGAGTTGCGCCTCGAACGCAGCACGGAGATCGCCGTCGGTCTTGAGCTTTCCCGCCCGCACCCCCGCCTCGAGCGCGCTCACCAGCTCCATCGTGGCGGGCACGCCGAAGTCGGCCTCGAGCAGGAGCTGCTCGATCCGCTCGAGGTCGTCCGCGTTGAGCTTCCGGAGAAGGGCGCCGACATCGGTCGTCGCCAGACGCTTCAAGCGGCCCCAAAGGCCAGGGCGCGATTCTGTTGCTCGCATGCGTGGAAGATAAACGAGACCGTCCCGCCGGAGGCGGCAGTTCCAAGCAAGAGAAGAACGTTGTGGCCCGGCTTGCCGGGCTCGGTCCGGAGCACGCGCCGCAAGCGGCGCCACAACAACGACTCGGTCGCTACCGCAGCCCCATGCGCCGCCGCAGCCACCATTCACCGCAGAGCAGGAGGACCACGAGCAGGTACACCCAGGTCCGGTCCCGGAGGGTCGACCGCGAGATCCCAGCCATCCCCGCCGAGGCCTGGGACCTGAGGCCCGGAGCCTGAGGCACGAATTCGTCGGACCAGGGTTCCACCGCGACGATCCCGCGCCCCCCACCCTGAAGCTGGTAGGCGTACCGGCCCGGCCGGAGCCGCACGTTGGTCCGCCCTTCACCATCGAACAGGAGCGTGTCGACCCGGGTAGCGGAATCGCCGGCGAAGGTCGCGATGAGCGGGTGCGTCGGGAGCGGAGCACCCCATGCGAAGACGATCGGCCGCCCGAGCGGCACCACGTGGCGCAGCGGCCGCGCCGCGCCTGTCAGGGTATCGCCGGCCCCGAGGAGCCAATTGGCGGAGGCGGCAATGACCTGGCGGTACGCCTCCTCTCCGCCGCCGGGACGGAACGCCCAGCGCCAGAAGCCGTCGGCCGCGGTGAGAAGGGTCCGGATCCCCGTTGAATCGCGGCCCACGATGATCGGTCGCTCCACCCCTCGCCGGCCGAGCTGCGCGGAAAGCCCCACCCAGGCACGGGCATCGGGCTCGATCGGGGTGACGCGGGCGAGGGGTGGGAGCGAGTCCACCGCGACACCACTCCATGCCCCGGCGAGCGGTGAGGCCCCGGCGGCCGGCACCGCATACCAGTCCCCGTCGAGCTGGGTCTCTCCCCCTTCGCCGCTGGGCCAGCGCCAGATGCCCCGCGGCCGCGCCCCGCGCACGATGTCGCCCGGGTCGCCTTTGAGGACGAGGAGGTCGGCGCCCCGTGCCGCCCGCGCGACCTGCTCGACCGGCACCGGGCGCATATCCTCCATCGAGCGCCACCCTGCCGCCCCGTAACGCACGTACCCCTTCACGGGGAGCGCGGCGACGTCTCGGAGGGTGGCATGGAGTTGGCGCGCGTCCCAGTCGGGGGGCGCAGCGAGGAGGACGACACCCGGGAGCGGGCTCACCCGCACCAGGAGCTGCCGCGCATCATCGCGGGGCTCGGCGTCCCTCGCGGCCTTCACCTGGACAATGAGGAGATGGTCACCCGCCCCGAGGGTCCGCGACGGAAGGAGGAGCGTGACCCGGCCACCACCAGGGCCGAGCTCCACGTCGGGCAACAGGAGTCGCCGCTTCCCAGCCACCAGCACTTCGAGCGTTGCCGTCGACGCCGCCCCGCCGAATCGACCGAGTTCGACCTCGATGCGAAGGGTGTCGCCCAGCGTGAGCCGTTCTGGGGCCTCGAGCCGGAGGACCGCCACGTCCGGGACGGCGGCCCGAGGGAAGAGGCGCACCGATGCGCGGGCCAGGAGGTCGGGTGGCAGGTCGCGCGCATCCGCGACGGCGCCGTCCGTGACGATCACCACGGGACGGTCCATGGCGGTCGCCGCGAGAAGTGCTGGCAAGAGAACGGAACTCGCAAAACCGGGAGCGGAATCCGGCCCGGTCGGGTCCCTCCCGAAGTAGCGCACCTCCCCCCACCGCATCGCCGAATCCTCGGCCTCCTCCCCCCTGGCTCCGACCGCACGCATCGAGAGCGAGCCGTCGAGCAGCACGAGCGGCCGGCGCGCCGCTTCCGGGCGGGCGCAGGTCAGGTCGAGGAGGAGAAGGGCAAGCAGCGCACCTGCGGTACCCCGGAGGCTGGCGAGCAGGCGTCCTTGGCGGCCGAGTCCCTCGAAGTAGAGATACGCGAGCCCTCCGACGCCGAAAGCGACGAGCGTCGCAAGGAGGGGCACGAACACGATCAGATGTCGAGCAGCGCGGTGAGCGCTTCGGGAAGGGTGAAGCGCCCTTCGTAGAGCGCCCGCCCGACGATCACTCCCGCCACCGCGGTGGCCCGGGCCCGGAGGAGGTCATCGAGCGACCCGACGCCACCGCTCAAGATGACCCCCGCTCCGCTGGCGCTCTGCAGCTCCACGGCGCCGACGAAGTCGGGTCCCGCCAGCATCCCGTCGCGAGCGATGTCGGTGTAGACGATCGTCCGTACCCCTTCGCCCGCCACCCGGATGGCGACGTCGCGTGCCATCACGGTGGAGGTCTCCTGCCAGCCGCGGAGCGCGACCAGGCCATTGCGGGCATCGAGACCGACCGCCACCCGCGGCTGACCCAGGAGCCCGAGCGCCTGCGGCACCAGTTCAGGATTCGTGACGACCGCGGAGCCGAGGATGAACCGCGTCACCTCGAGGTCCTGGACCTCGCGGAGCCGGTCGATGGTCCGGAGGCCGCCGCCGAGCTGGATGCGGAGATGGCTTCCTACCCGGGTCACGATCCGCCCGATCAACCCGGAGTTGTCGCCGTCGCCGAACGCGCGGTCGAGATCCACGAGGTGCAGCCACCGCGCGCCCTGCATGCCGAACCGTTCGGCCAGCGCGACGGGATCATCATCGTACCTGGTCTCGCGCCCCGCCTCACCCTGGGCGAGGCGGACGACGCGACCGAACCGGATGTCGATGGCAGGGAAGAGATCCATTTGTGGTCTTCGACGGCCTGACGGGCCATCCCACAGTTCAGGGGTGTTGCACGAGGTGCTGCGGCGAGTAGAGCATCGCGGCGAGTCGGGCCCGCTCACGGTTGAAGTCGGCCCGCGCGTCGATCGCGACGGGGGCGCCATCGGCGGCCTTGATGGAGCGCGGGTCCCGGGCCATTCCCCCTACCCGGAACTCGTAGTGCAGGTGGGGTCCGGTGGAGAGACCGGTGGATCCGACCGCACCGATCCGCGCTTCCTGCTTGACCCGTTGCCCAATGCGGACGTCGATGCGCGAGAGGTGCCCATACCGGGTGATGATCCCGTTGGCGTGCCGGAGCTCGACCAGATTGCCGTAACCGCCGCTCCGGCCGGCGCGCATCACCAGACCGTCTCCGGCGGCCATCACCGGCGTGCCCATGGCCGCGGAGTAGTCGAGTCCTTCGTGCTTCTTCCAGGTCCCCAGGATCGGGTGGGTGCGACCCCCGAATCCCGAAGCGAGCCGGCGGAACTGGAGCGGGGCCCGGAGGAAGGCGCGACGGAGCGACTTTCCCTGGTCGTCGTAGTAACCACCCGCCGTGCCGGGACCGTCGAAGCGGAACGCAGTGTAATCGCGCCCTCCGACCACGAGATCGCCGGCGAGGACCCTGCTGAACCGGACCTCGCCCTGAGGCGTGGTCATCCGCTCGACCAGGAGCCGGTAATGGTCGCCCGGCCGGATGTCGCGGGTGAAGTCGATCTCCCACGCGTAGACGTCGGCCAGCTCCCAGGCGAGCGCGTCGCGCTGCGACTTGGGCAGGAGCGAATCGGGGATGCTCCTGTCGAGCGCCTGGTAAAGTGTGTTGTCGATCGAGCCTTCGACCCGCACGATGCTCGGCCGCCAGTCGATCGGGACGGCAGCGGCCATCCAGGCCGAATCGCTGAAGGCGATGGTGGCCCGCTGTTCGCGCGACAAGCGGAAGGTGACCTCCGCCGGATTCGAATCGCTCACGTGGCGGCGGAACTCGAAGACCGTCCCCGGGCGCATCCGCCGGAGGTCCACGGCCAGTTGCGCGGCCACCGCGGTGAATTCCGCACCGGTGACCCGGTTCCGGGCGAAGAGACCCGAGAGGGTCTCGCCGGCACGCAGCGTGTCCACGGTCTGCACCCACGGGATCGCGACCACGGCCGGAGACACCAGCGGGCGGGGCCACGGCCAAGCACCGCGGGCCCACGCGATCAGCGCGAGCCCGACGATGCATGCAGGAACGAATCGCGTGAAGCGCGCCATCAATCCATCTGACGTCTGATGAAGGTCGGGATATCCATCTCGTCCGACGCGGACGACCCGGTGGCCTTCTTGGTCTCAGGCTTCGGCGCCGGCGTGGTGGCCTGGGGCGCCGGTGGCGGAGAGGGCTTCTTGGTGTTCGGGAAGGGGAGCACATTGGCGCTGTTCCCGATCGACCGCATGCCGGGCTCGCCCGACACCTGACGGTCGAAGCCGGTCGCGATGACGGTGACCCGCACCTCGCCCTGCATCGCTTCGTCCACCCGGTTCCCGAAGATGATCTCGGCCTCGCCGCCGGCAGCGTCGTGGATGATGTCGTTGATGCGAGTGAGCTCATCCATCGTGAGGTCGGGGCCGTGGGTGATGTTGATCAGCACCCCGGTGGCCCCCTGGATGGAGACGTTGTCCAGGAGCGGGCTCGAGATGGCCTGCTGCGCCGCCTCCATCGAGCGGTTCTCGCCCCGACCGGTGCCGGTGCCCATGAGGGCGGCGCCGCCGTTCTGCATGATGGTGCGCACGTCGGCGAAGTCGACGTTGATCATCCCGGTGTGGGTGATCAGGTCGGCGATGCCCTGGGTGGCGTGGAGCAGCACCTCGTCGGCCTTCTTGAGCGCGTCGGTGAACGGGATCTGCTTGCCGACCACCGCCATGAGGCGTTCGTTCGGCACGACGATCATCGTGTCGACGCTCTTGCGGAGCTCGGCGATGCCAAGTTCCGCCTGCTTCATCCGCTTTTTGCCCTCGAACAGGAAGGGCTTGGTGACGATGCCGATGCTGAGCGCGCCGATGTCGCGCGCCAGCTGGGCGATGATCGGCGCCGAACCGGTGCCGGTGCCGCCACCCATCCCGCAGGTCACGAACACGAGGTCCGCCCCCTGGATGGCCTGGAGCACGTCGTCGCGATCCTCCTCGATCGCCTGGCGGCCGATCTCCGGCCTGGCCCCGGCGCCGAGTCCCTTGGTGAGCTTCTTCCCGATCTGCACCTTCACGTCCGACCGCGACGTGGCCAGCGCCTGGCTGTCGGTGTTGACCGAGATGAACTTCACGCCCTTGAGGCCTTCGGCGATCATCCGGTTGACGGCGTTCCCGCCGCCGCCGCCGACACCGACGACCTTGAGGTTGGCGTGCTGCGCCACCGTCTCATCGAGCTCGAAGATCATGCGTTGCTCCCGCGTCGGCTAGAAGAAGTCCTGGAACCACTGCTTCACCGGACCCAGCCACCTCTCGACGGGCAGACCACGCCGCCCGCCCATCCCGAATCCCTGCCCTTCGGCCCGCTTGCGCGCCCCGTAGAGCGCCAGTCCCGCGACCACCGCCATCCGGGGCGGCTCGACCCCGTCGGCGAGGCCGGTGAGCCCCTGCTCCGCCTTGCCCACCCGCACCGGCATCGCCGCCACTTCGCGCGCCAACTCCACGATCCCCGGCGTCGAGGCACCGCCACCCACCAGCACCAGTCCCGCCGGCAGCCGCCCCTGATACCCCGCCCGGGTGATCTCGTCCTGTGCGAACTCGAGCACTTCCTGCAGCCGCATATGCATGATGTGGGCGAGCACCTGGCGCGACACCGTCCGCGTCCCCTGCCCGGGCGTACTAGGAAGCTCGATGATATCGCTTCCCGGCACCAGTGCCTCGTACGCCCCGCCGGAACGCTCCTTGAGCTTCTCGGCGTCCGACTGGGTCACCTGGAGCCCATGCACAATGTCGTTGGTGACGTGCCCGCCAGAGCAACGGAATGACACAGTATGCCGGATCCTCCCCCCCTGGAACACAGCCACGTTGGTGCTCCCACCCCCCAGATCCACCAGCGCGCAGCCGAGCTCGAGCTCGTCGGCTGTGAGGACGGGGAGCGAGGCGGCCAGCGGCTCCAGTACGAACTCCTCCACGTGATACCCCGCTCGCTCCACGCACTTCTTGAGGTTCTGCAGCGCGTTGGAGTACACCGTGACGAGGTAGACCTCCGCCTCGAGCCGCGAGCCCGACATCCCGAGCGGCTCGTTGATCCCCGGCTGCTGATCCACCCGGTACTCCTGCGGGATGGCGTGCAGCAGCTCGTGGTCGCGGCCGAGCGACACGGTGCAGGCCACATCGTTGACGCGGGCCAGGTCGCCGGTGCGGATCTCTTCGCCGGTCACCGAGACGACGCCCTGCGAGCTCTTCCCCGCCACGTGCTCGCCGGCGATGCCGCAGAAGACCGAGCCGACCTCCACCCCCGCCATCCGCTGCGCATCGGCGAGTGCCTTGATGATGGCGCGGGTGGCCTCTTCGATGTCGCGCACCACGCCGCGCCGCACTCCGTTGGAGCGTTCGACCCCGACGCCGAGCACGCGGGCCGTCGGGCGGCGAACATCGCCCCCCGCTTCGGCCACCACCGCCGTCACCTTGGTGGAGCCCAGATCCAGGGCCGCCACCAGTTTCGTAGGTGCCGTGCTCACGCGTCCCCTCCTCGCACAATGACCTGACCGGCCCAGCGGCCGTCGAGCTCTCGCCAGGGGCGGCCAAGGCGGGCCAGGTCCTGCGCCACCGCCGTCACCGCCCGGATCGTTTCCATCGACGCGTCCGGCCGGAACACCAGCCGCCGCCGCGCCACCGACAAAACTACCCAGCGACCATCCCGTTCCGCGCTGCTCACCTGGGCGAAGAGGGCCGGATCGGCCGCCAGCACCTGTCCCAGGAGCTTCCCGACCAGGCTGTCCGCCCGCGCTGTGAGCGGGAGATCGGGCGCCGCCAGGCTCGGATCGAACGGGAGGAGCCGCCCCGTCGCATCCATCGCCGCCAGCCCTTCGCGCCCCGGCACCAGCGCCACCGGCGCCACTTCGGTGATCGTCACCCGGATCGTTCCCGGCACTCGCCGCGAGACCTCGGCGGAGACCACGCCCGGGATCGCGCGCGCCCGTCGCTCGATCGGCGCCACATCGTCGAACACGCTCGCCCGCCGTCCCAGGGCCAGTCCGCGCATCACCTCCGCGCGACCCAGATACTGCAACCCCACCAGCTCCACTCGGCGCACCCGGAAGAAGTCGATCCTCCGGAGTACCCGCGGGGCGAATGCCCAGGTCAGCACGGCAAGGACCAGTGCATAGAGCCCCAACCAGCCCGGCCTCAGGAATCGGCCCATCGCGCCACCAATCCACGTCCGACCTTGGTCACATCTCCGGCGCCGAGGGTCAGTACCACATCCCCCGATCGCGCCTCAGCGGCCACTGCATCATCGAGTTCGTCCCGGCCCGGCACGAAGATCGACCGCCCACCCGACAAACCCACCGCCTGCGCCACCACCTCGCCCGTCACCCCGGCCACCGGATCCTCGCGGGCCGCGTAGACGTCCGCCACGATCGCCAGGTCGGCCTGGGCCAGCGCCCGTCCCATCGCCTCACCGTGCATCTGGGTCCGCGAAAAGAGGTGGGGCTGGAACACTGCCACCAACCGTCGTCCGGGAAAGGCCTGTCGCGCCGCCGCGATCGTCGCCACCAGCTCCGAGGGATGATGGGCGTAGTCATCGACGAAGATGATCCCCTTCGCCTCGCCCAGCCGCTCGAACCGTCGCCCCGCACCGGTGAACTGTGCCAGCGCACCCAGCGCCGCATCCACATCGCCCTCCAGTGCCACCACCGTGCCCAGGGCCGCCGTCGCATTCAGGATGTTGTGCATCCCCGGCACCGCCAGCCGGAGCACCACCCGCCGCCCATCAGGGAGGCGCACGTGGGCGCTGGTCCCTTTTGGTCCCTGCTCCACCTGCCCGATCCGGAGATCGGCATCGCCGGTACCGAATCGCCAGACCTGGTTTTTGAGTCGTGCGGCCACCCGTGAGGCGCCGGGGTCGTCGGTACCGACCAGCGCGATCCGTCCCCGCCCTGCGAACTCCACGAACGCGTCCTCGATGGCACCCAGGGTGCCGTACACCTCGAGATGATCGGCTTCGACGTTGTTGACCACGGCGATGCCGGGTCGAAGCTCGAGGAATGCGCGATCGTACTCGTCCGCCTCGACCACGAAGAGCTGATCACCCCCGATGCGGGCATTGCCACCCCACTGCGCCACTCGGCCACCCGCCAGACCGGTCGGATCCTTCCCCGCGGCAGCCAACGCTTCGGCGGCCATCACCGTGGTAGTGGTCTTCCCATGAGTCCCCGCGAGGGCCACCACCTGGTGCGGGTTCACCAGGTCCGCCAGCGCTCGCTTCCGCGGAACGACAGGGATCCCCGCGGCGCGGGCGGCAAGCAATTCCGGATGGTCGGCTGGGATCGCCGCGGTCACCACCACTGCGCGGGCCCCCGCGACGTGGGCCGGGTCGTGCCCGGCCAGGACGGTCGCTCCGAGGGCCGCCACGTCGGCGGCGCCCGCTGGATCGGTGTCACACCCGGTCACTTTGACCCCGCGTCGCGAGGCAAGGAGGGCCAGGGCGCTCATCCCGGCGCCGCCGATGCCCATGAAGTGAACTGGGCGGGTGTCCGAGGGTGAGAACAGATCCATTGGTTGGAAGGCTAATTTAATGAATCTTCGGGAGTTGCGAAAGAGCTTGCCCTCCCAAAAGTGTCAATAAATGTGACACTATGGCGTCGACGGCGTGGGGTCTTCCGCGCGCTTTGGCACGGGCCGCCATCGTCCGGCGGCGCCCCTCGTCTCCCAACAGCTCACCGATGATCCTCCCGAGGGCCAGGGTGCTGAGGCGGGACTGCGGCAGATGCACCGCCGCGCCTGCCACCTCGAGGGCGACCGCATTGCCGGTCTGATGGTCCGCCGCCGCGGTGGGGAGCGGGATCAGGATCGATGGGATCCCCCAGGCACAAAGCTCCGCACCGGTCATCATTCCTGCCCTGGAAACAGCGATATCGGCCACCGCCAAGGCATCGGCCATCGGGTCGATGAAGTCATGGACCTGCACCACCGGCGCCCGATGGTGCTTGGCGAACTCGGCATGGCTCCCCCGCCCCGTGGCCCAGATCACGACGCACTTCTCGGCACCCCCCGCCTCGATCCACCCCGCCACTGCCCGATTGATCGCCACAGCGCCCTGACTCCCGCCGGTGATGAGAACCACCGGTTTCGAGCCATCGAGGCCGAAACGCTTCAGCGCCCCCTCGCGCCGCGCCGGATCGGGCGGAACGATCGGGTTGCCTGTGTCCCAGCACTTCGTCTTCGGCCCGAATATGAGGCGTTCCTTAGCTTCCGGTAGCCCGAGATAGACCTCATTGACCCGGTCGGAGAGCCAGCGGGTCGCGAGACCGGGGAGGGCATTCTGCTCCTGGATCGCGCTCGGAAGTCCGCGCCGCCCGGCGAACCAGACCGCCGGCGCCGAGGCGTAACCACCGGTCCCCACCACCAGCGCCGGCCGCTCCTGGTCGAAGATGCGGCCAAGCTCGCGATAGACCTGCCACGCCACGAGGGGGAGGCGGGCGTTCCTCCACCACTGGTGGCGATAGAGCGGTTCGATGGAAAGGAGATGATGCCGGAAATTGCGGGTAGGGAGGAGCTGTGCTTCGATGCCGCGGGTGGCGCCGATCATCACCGGCTCGATGTCCGGTCGCTTGGCCCGGAGCGCCTCGGCGATTGCGAGCGCCGGCATCAGGTGGCCACCAGTGCCGCCGCCGGCGATGAGGATCCGGGTGGTCACTCGGCCCCCCGGGACGGCGTGAGCGGTGAGCGGTGAGCGGTGAGCGGTGGGTGCACTGCTTGAGTTCTCACGAGCTGACCTGAACGCCGCTGAGCGCCGGCAGTGGGAGGGGGCGTGAGCCCCCATGAGCCGAGTGGGGGCGTGAGCCCCCGAATATCGGTGCGGCCGCCGGCGATCAGGATGCGGGTGGGGCGGTCGGGCGGTCCGGCGGTCGGGCGGTCAGGGGCCATAGCTGGTCAGCTCGATGGAACGAAGGCGTCGCGTCACCGGAGGCCTACTCGGGGCAGCGTACGGACCGGGCGGTGGGTCGAAATGCAGGGTCAGCCCGTCGGAGGGTGAGGGATCGCCACTCTCTTCGCAAAACATCAGGTCCAAAGACGAATCCACCTGCGCCGGATCGACCCTGAGTGCTCTGCTCACAACTTCAAGGGTAGCCCCGACTCGCAGCGCCCCTCCGAAAGCCAATGCGCTGTCCGACGTGAAGAGCCGCTCGAGACGGTCATTTCGCCGGTTGACTGTAACCTCCGCATGCCGGAATTCCAGAAACCTGATCGGGTATCTGCCGCCATCATCCTCGCTCGAACCATCCTTGCTCCGGGCTGGGGCCCCGAATGCTCGGAGCAGTTCGCGCTCGGAACTCCAAAAAGAGACTTTGCCGGCCGTGCCGAACGTGCGATCGGTACACTGCGGGCCCTCGGCTGGCGCATCAGATTGGGGCTCTCCAGGCGGGGAATCCGTGGTCTTGGGGCGCGAACGGAGCGAAAAGCCCGGATCGACTGCAATAGGCGGGATCGCCGCGAGGGCCGCGGAATCACTCGTCACCGATGCTCCGCGACGATTCGAGCACCCGCATGCCAACAGAAGGCCCAGCGCGCCCCAAACGTGCCATCTGGCCGCCGGACCACCTGACCTCCTCACTTCCGACCACCTGACCGCCCGACCGCCTGACCGCCCGCGCGCCCCCGCCTCCCCCGCTGCCTGCCGATCGAGAGCAGGATCCCGGTCGCGAGCAACGAGATCATCAGGCTCGACCGTCCGTAGCTCATGAACGGGAGGGTGAGCCCCGTGGTCGGCATCATCCCCATCGTCACCGCCATATGGAGGAACGCGGTGAACCCGACGCCGGTCGTGATCCCCACCGCGAGGTATTGCCCGAAGGGATCGGGCGCGGTGCGCGCGATCCGGTAGCCGAGCCAGACGAAGAGCGCGAAGAGGAAGATGATCGCACAGACGCCGACGAACCCCCATTCCTCGCCGATGGAGCTGAACAGGAAGTCGGAATAATTGTACGGCAGGTACCCGAGCTTCTGTTGGCCCTGGCCATAGCCGACGCCGATGAGCTGGCCGCTGCCGAAGCCGATGAGCGACTGGTTGATCTGGAAGCTCGCCGCGTCGCTCGCCTGGCCGGGGTTGAGGAAGGTGAGCACGCGGGCGAGACGATATTGCCAGTTCTGGATGCTGTAGAACAGGAGCGGCACCGCGGCCATGCTGAGCAGCAGGAAGTGGCCGATCCGCGCTCCGGCGCTGAACATCACCACGCCGGCGAGGAAGGTCACCAGGATCGCCATCGAGAGGTTCGGCTCGAGGAAGATCAGCAGCGCCACGAAGCCGACCACGACGAGGAAGGGGAAGAGTCCCTTCTTGAACTCCCGGATCTGGGCCCCCTTCTTGGCGGCGAGCATCGCGCACCAGATCACGATGACGAGCCGGGCGAGCTCGGAGGGCTGGAAATTCACCGGCCCCACATCCACCCAGCGCCGTGCCCCGTTGATCGAAGGCGCGATGCGATCGGTGCCCGGCAGGATCGGGATCAGCAGGAAAACGATGGTGGCGAGAAGCATCGGCCAGGCGAGCTTCTGCCACAGGTGATAGTCGAGCCGTGCGGCGACCAGCAGAAGGATCCCCCCCAGTGCGGCACCGGTGGCCTGCCGCAGCGCGAAGCCGAAGCCGATCGAGTCGCCGGCGTTGTTGGTCTGCAGGCTCGCCGCACCATACGTGCTCGCGATGCCGAACACCACCAGAATGGCGGTGACAACGCCGAGGAGCCGGGTCTCCCAACGCAGCTCGCCAGGATGCCGGATCACGGCGCCGGTCATCGGGCCGCCACCCAGGCCCGGAACGTGGCCCCGCGCTCCTCATAGTTCTTGAACATGTCGTAGCTCGAGCAGGCCGGACTCAACAGCACCGCGTCTCCCGGCTCGGCCAATCCCGCAGCGGTGCGCAGCACGTCATCGAAGTCGCTCCCCAGCCGGATCACCTTGAGCTTGGCCTTGAGGTCCTGCTCCACCTGCGCTCCCGCCTCGCCATACGCGATCACCGCCTTGCACCGCCCCCCCGCCGTCTCGGCCAGCCGAGTGTACGGCTCCCCCTTGTGGCGCCCGCCGAGCAGGAGGATGAAGGGGCGCTCGAGCCCGCGCACCGCTACCTCGGTCGACGCGATGTTGGTCGCCTTGGAGTCATTGATCCAGAGGACGCCGTTCACCTCGCCCACCGGCTCCATCCGGTGCGGCAGCGGCGAGAAGGTCCGGAGCCCCTCCGCGATCGTCGCGTGCGCGACCCCGACGCGGTCCGCCACGAGCATCGCGAGCAGGGCGTTGGCGACGTTGTGGTCGCCGAAGAGCGGGAAGCTCGACCGCGGCGCCACCGGCACTTCACCCAGCATCAGGCGGTCCACCGGCCGATCGAACCAGGCATCGGCTTTGCCCCGCGTCGAGAAGCGCAGGTGCGTCCCCGGGACCTCGCTGATCATCCCGCGCGAGATCGGGTCGTCGGCATTGCTGATCCAGAGCGAATGCTCATCCGCATTGAGGAAAAGCCGCGCCTTGTCGGCGTAGTACGCCTCGAGATCCGGATAGGCGTCAAGATGATCCGGGGCGAGGTTGGTCAGCGCCCCGATGGTGGGCTTGAGGCTCGGCATGTCATGCAACTGGAACGACGAGAGCTCGATCGCGAGCCACTCGGGACGCTTCGGCTCAAGCGCCACCGCGCTCAAGGGGGTGCCGATGTTCCCCGCGGCGGCAGCGGCGATCCCGCCGGTCTTGAGCAGGTGCCCGACCAGCGCGGTCGTGGTGGTCTTGCCGTTGGTCCCGGTGATGCAGGCGGTCTTGATCCCCGGCATCGCCAGTAGCCCGAGCTCCGCCTCCGCGAGTTGTGGCACGCCGGACTCGAGCGCGGCCTTCCGGGCCGCCGTCGTCGGATTGACGCCGGGCGACACCACCGCGCGTTGGGCCTTCCCGATCCGCTGGAAGTCGTGCCCCTTGGTCTGGACCGTGGCGCCGAGTTGGCGGAGTCCCTCGATCTCCTCCGCGCTGGCTCCGCTGCCGGCATCCGAGGCATAGACGATGAGTCCCTCCCGCCGCAGGAGACGCGTGGCGGCGAGGCCGCTCTTCCCGAGCCCGATCACGGCGATCTCGCGCCCGTCGGCGCGCCAGGCGTCGAATGGCGTCACCGGAGCTTGAGGGTACCGAGGGCGATGAGCGCGCAGAGGATCCCGAGGATCCAGAACCGGATCACGACGGTCGTCTCGTGCCACCCCAACTTCTCGAAGTGGTGGTGGAGCGGCGCCATCCGGAACACCTTGTGCGCATCGGCGTACTCCTTGCCTCGGGTCCGCTTGAACCACTTGTAGGTGGCGGTCTGCAGCATCACCGAGACCGTCTCGGCCACGAACACGCCGCCCACCAGCACCAGCAGGAACTCCGCCTTGAGCAGGATCGCGACGGTGCCGAAGGCGCCGCCGATGGCGAGGCTCCCGGTGTCCCCCATGAAGACCTGCGCCGGGTGGGCATTGAACCAGAGGAAGCCGAGCGAGGCGCCCATCAACGCGCCGCAGAAGATGGCGAGCTCACCCGCCCCCGGGAGGTAGAAGAGGTTGAGATACTGGGTCATGTCGGTGCGGCCGAACAGATACGCGAAGAGCGCGAAGGTCCCCGCCCCGATCGCCGTGAGCCCGGTGGCGAGTCCGTCGAGGCCGTCGGTGAGATTCACCGCGTTGGAGAACCCTGCCGCCACACCGGTCACGAAGACCACGTAGAGCCACGGCGCGAAGATGACCACGACGTACTTGAAGAACGGGATCGTCGTCCCGGTGGCGGGGATGGTCTCCGACGGTACCGCCGGCCAGAAGATCAACGTGAGGCCGAGCACCACGCCGAAGGTGCACTGCCCGATGAGCTTCCACTTGGCCACCAGGCCGCGGGGCTTTCCCTGCACGATCTTGAGGTAGTCGTCGACGAAGCCGATGCCGCCCATCCACAGGGTGGCGCCGAGCGCGGTGACCACGAACCGGCTGGGGAACTCGGACCAGAGCAGGGTCGAGATGACGGTGGCGAGGAGGATGATGACGCCGCCCATGGTGGGCGTCCCCCGCTTCCCCTGGTGGCTGGCGGGCCCCTCGGCGCGGATCACCTGGCCCACCTTCTTCTCCCGCAGTCGCCGGATGATCCAGGGCCCGATGACGAAGGCCAGGAGGATCGCCGTGACCACCGCCCCCGCCGTGCGGAAGCTGAGGTAGTTGAAGAGGTTGAACAGGAGATACTGCTTGCTCAGCGGCCCGAGCAGTGCGTGGAGCATCGGCCCTCAGTGCGATGGAGCGGTGGCGGTGATGCCGAGAGACGGAAGTATGCGTTCGAGCGCGGGCCCGCGGGAGGCCTTGAGCACCACGAGTTCGTCGCCCTGGAGCCGGGCGGCGAGGAGCGGACCCAGCGCCACGGCGTCGGGCGCGGTCAGGAGCCGGTCGCCGAGTACAGCGCGGTGGGGTTCGAGCGCCGGGACGAACTCCCCCACCGCCGCGAGCAGCTCGGGCGCCAGGGCCACGAGGGCGTCCGCCACTTCGCGGTGATAGCGGGCGCTGTCGGCACCAAGTTCGCGCATCGTGCCCGCCACGAACACCAGCCGCCGCCCGCCGCGCATCGCCCGCGCCACGTCCATCACGGCGAGAAAGCTCGCCGGATTGGCGTTGTATGCGTCATTGAGGACGGTGAGCCCGCCGTGCTGGATCAATTCACCCCGGCCTCCGGGCAGGACGAGGCTGCCGAGCGCCGACGCCATCGCTGCGGGGTCGCAGAAGAGCTCACGCCCTACGGCCCAGGCGAGCATCGCGTTGCCCACCTGATGGCGGCCCCGGATCGGGAGGTGCACCCGGTGCCCGTCGATCTCGAAGGTCGGTTCCCCCGCGGTGTTCATGCTCACCCGGTCCGGGACCCGGTCGGCCCCCTCGAGGCCCGCGCTGATCACCCGCTCCGCCACCCGCCGCGCACCTTCGGCGAGGCGGGGTGGATCGGTCCCCACGACGGCGAGCTTCACCTCCCGCGCCAGGGTGAGCTTCTCGAACATCACGCCCTCCACCGAGCGGAATCCATCCAGATGGCTCGGCTGGACATTGGTGATGACCACGAGGGTCGGCTCGATGATGTCCCGTGCGCGGGCCAGCTCACCGGCCTCGCTCGCTCCCGCTTCGACCACCAGCGCCTCGGTCCCCGGCGGGGCGGCCAGGATCGTCTGCGGGATCCCGACGAGATTGTTGAGGTTGAGCTTGGTCGCGTGCACCCGCCACCGGGTCCGGAGCACCGCGGCGAGCATCTCCTTGGTGCTGGTCTTCCCATTGCTCCCCGTGATGGCGATGACGGGCCCCGGGAACTCGCGCCGTCGTTCCCGCCCCAGGCGCCCGTAGGCGGCCAGCGTGTCCCCGACTTCGATGTGGGTCAGCCCAGGGGTCACCGGCGTCCCTCGCCGGACCACCGCCGCGAGGGCGCCTTTGTCCCGCGCCGCTGCGAGGTGCGCGTGCCCGTCGAACTGCTCGCCGGTCAGCGCCACGAAGAGGGCGCCGGGCGCGAGCGTCCGCGTGTCGGTCGAGATCTCGCGGAAGCCCACCCCCGAGACCGGGACGCCGAGCGCCCGCGCGACGAACTCCGCGTTCCAGCGGCTCATCGGCGTCCCACCGCGGCCTCGACGATCGTCGGCTCGTCGAACGGGACCTTCTCCTTGCCGAGGATCTGGTAGGTCTCGTGCCCCTTGCCGGCCAGGAGGAGCGTGTCGCCCGGCTGCATCAGCGCCACCGCGGCGTGGATCGCCTCCTCGCGGTCGAGGATACGCAGCACCTTGCCCGCCCCGCTCCCCGGGATCCCGGCGACGATGTCGTCGATGATGCGTTCAGGATCCTCGGTGCGCGGGTTGTCGGTGGTGAGGATGACCAGGTCCGCCATCTCGGCCGCGATCCGGCCCATCTCCGGTCGCTTGCCGCGGTCGCGGTCGCCCCCGCAACCGAAGATCACGATCAACCGCCCCGCCGTGAGCGGGCGGAGCGTCGCCAGCACCCGCTCGTAGGCGTCGGGCGTGTGCATGTAGTCACGGAGTACCACGAACGGACTCCTGACCAGCACGTCCATCCGTCCCGGCACCTGCGGCGCGCTCGCGAGCCGCGCCACGACCTCGTCGAGCGGGCGGCCGAGGGCCAGGGCGGCACCGGCGGCGCCGAGGACATTGCTCAGGTTGAAGTCGCCGATGAGGGGGATCCGCACGTCGGCGTTACCCCAGCGCGACCGGAGGCGGAAGCTCGTGCCACCGGCCTCGGTCACCACGCCCTCGGCCCGGAGGTCGGCGTCGGGGCGGAGACCGAAGGTGACCCGGCGCGCCGGCGGGAGGACCGGGAGCGCATCCCACGCCGGGTCGTCGGCGTTGGTGATGGCACTCCCGTCGGTGCCGAGCAGCCCGATGAGCTTCGCCTTGGCGGCGAAGTAGTGCTCCATCGTGCGATGGTAGTCGAGGTGCTCGCGGGTCAGGTTGGTGAAGATCCCCGCCCCGAAGGCGAGCCCGTCGAGCCGCCCCTGGTCGAGCGCGTGCGAGCTCGTCTCCATGGCCACGGTGCGCACTCCCCGGTCACGAAGGGCCGCGAAGGTGGCCTGCAGGTCGATCGGTCCGGGTGTGGTCAGCGATCCGGCGGTCGACGGCACCACCTCGCCTTTTCCGTCGAAGGCCCCGATGGTGCCGATGACGCCGGCGGTGCCGTCGGCGTTGAACAGGTGGCGGACGATGTTGGCGGTGGTGGTCTTCCCATTGGTGCCGGTCACCGCCACGAGCGTGAGCGACCGGGCCGGGTCGCCGTACCACGCCCGCGCCACCGCGATCGCCGCCAGGCGGCCGTCCCGCACCACTACTTCGGGAACACCGAGCCCGAGCGGCCGCTCCACCACGACGGCCACGGCCCCCGCCTCCACGGCCGATCGCGCGTGTTCGTGGCCGTCGGTCTGGGTCCCTCGGATGGCGAGGTAGAGAGCACCGGGCTTCGCTTTGCGGCTGTCGTCGGTGAGCGCGGCAAGGGCGGGCTCGCTCGTCGGCGCCTGCAGGAGGAGGTCTGCGCGGCGGATCGCCTCGACGAGCGTGCGGAGCGGGATGTTCATTCGGCCCAGATCGTGACGATCGAACCAGGCTCGACGGCCGTCCCGGCCGTCGGCTCGCTCCGCACGACCCGCCCCAGGCCGCGCAGGTCGACGTGCAGCCCGCGGCGATGCAGCGCGAGCGCGGCCGACCGCGCGCCCTGCCCCGTCACCGAGGGGACGGCCACCGGTGCGTGTCTGGTCGTGTCGCTCACGGGGGGCCACGCGACCACGACCGCCTGGCGCGGGACCACGTCGGCCGGCGCCTGCCGATCGGGCGCTGGTGCGCGGGTCCCGGTACCTCCAGTGAGTCGGGCACGATCGATCGCCACCCGGCGACTCGCCAAGGCCTGCTCGAGCATCCGTCGGACCACCGGGGCCGCGGTGGTGCCTCCGTAGCCGCTCCCCTTCCGGGGACTATCGAGCTTCACGACCACCACGAGCTGGGGATCATCGGCCGGGAACATCGCCGCGAAGCTCGCGGTCAACTCGCCGGGAACGTAGGTACCGTCGCGGAATCGACGTGCCGTGCCGGTCTTCCCCAGGAGCGGATAGTTGGCCAGCTGTCCCATCTCCCCGGTGCCCCCCTCGGCCACCACGCCGCGGAGGAATTCCCGGAGCCGGGCCGCCACCTCGGAGCTCACCGCCCGACGTACCGGCTCCGGGCGATGGCGATAGACCACCGCGCCATCATTCGAGCGGATCTCGCGCACCAGGGCCGGCGTGAGAAGGATCCCGTCGGCGGCGATCGCGGCGTACGCGGCGGCGAGCTGCAGCGGCGTCACCCCGAACTCGTACCCGATCGCGAGCGACGGCCGTGTCAGCATGGTCCAGCGCTCCGGGCGCGCCAGGATCCCGCGGCTCTCGGCCGGATATTCGACACCGGTGGGACTCCCGAAGCCGAACGCCCGGAGCTGTTCATACTGTTCGGCCGGCTGCAGGCGCTGGGAGAACTTCGCCATCGCGATGTTGCTCGACACCGCCACCGCCCGCGCCAGCGTCACCCGCCCCGGTTCCGGGTGCACGTCGGTGATCTCGCGGGTGTTGCCGCGGGTGTCGATCGGCATCTTCCAATAGCCGTTCTCCCCGCTCACCGCATCGTTGTCGTCCACCCGGCCGAGCGCCACCAGGGCCGCCGCCGTGAACAGCTTCGCCGTCGAGCCCGGTTCGAAGGGATCGGTGATGCTCGACGGACGGGTCGAACTCCCCCCCAGCTGGCGCGAAGCGAGCGCGAGGATCTCTCCCGAACGGGGATCGAGGAAGACGATATCACCGCCATCGGCATCGAGCGCCTCGAGCGCATCGCCCAACCCCTGCTCCGCGATGTCCTGGAGTTCGGCGTCGAGCGTGAGGTAGACGTCCCCGCCCGCGATCGGCGACCGGAGCCGGCGCGACGGTGAGTCATATCTCCTCCCAGCGCGGTCCTTCTGCACCGTCGCCTCTCCCGGCACTCCGCGCAGCAGCGAATCGAGCACCAGCTCGAGCCCCGATCCGCCGACGGAGCTGTCCGGGTCGAAGACGCCGATGATCGGCCGCGCCAGCCCCTGCGCCGGGTAGAAACGGGCGTATTCCCCTTCCAGGTGCACACCTTTCACCCGACGGAGCGGCTCCACTTGGGCGGCCGTGAAGGGGCCGTGGTAGTAGAGCCAAGCTTTCCCCGACCGGGTGTCGCGCCGGAGCCGATCGGGAGGGATCGCGAGCGCGCGCGCCACCGCACGCACCGCCGCCTGGGCGTCGATGAATTCGTTGGGTGCCAGCCCGACGTGGTAGTACTCCTGGGAGATCGCCAGCGGCACGCCGTTGCGGTCGAGGATGGCCCCGCGGCGCGCCGGCAGGACCTCGCGCACGGTGCGGGCATTCGCCGCCTGAGCCGAGAACTCGCGCCCGCGCACCAATTGCAGCCGGCCCGCCTGCACCACCGCCGCCACGAGCGCGAGCCCGAGGCCGACCTGCACGACGGTAAGGCGGGTCTCGAACTTGGCCATCGTTACGGGCGCCGGGTGGGGGATCGGCTCGGCGCGGGGCGCACCGGCGCCTTGCGGACCGGGGGACGCGCGACTACGCGCGGCTTTGCGGGCGCCGGCTTGACCGTGTCTCCCCGGGCCGCCGGGGCGCCGGCCGCCTCGGCGGGAAGCCCGCCCTGCGCGTCGGCGGGCATCACCAGGACGGTGATCTCCCCGGCCGCCGGTTCGTGCAGTCCGAGGTCGGCCGTAGCGCGCGGCACGAGAACTTGGCGGCTCGACGCCTGCCGGATCCGCCGCTCGAGTTCACCCCGGCGAGCCTCGAGCGCCGAATGCTCGTCGCGTGCCGCACGCAGCGCCTGGGCGGTGGCGAAGCCGCTGGTCTGCCGCGCCGCCACGCTCCCAAGCGTGCCGAGCGCGACGACCAGCCAGAGCATCACCCAGTGGCGACCCTTCAGCGTCATTCGGCCTTGCGGAAGATGCGGAGCTTGGCGCTCCGCGCCCGGGGGTTGGCCGCCACCTCGGCGGCATCGGGGATGATCGGCTTGCGGGGAATGAGGGTTCCGAGTGGTCTGCCACGGCAGGTACAGATGGGCTGTTCCGGAGGGCAGATGCACGACCGGGCCCACTCCTGGAACAGCTGTTTCGCCACGCGGTCCTCCCCCGAATGATAACCGATCACGGCAAGGCGGCCTCCCGGCCGGAGGGCATCGAAGAACGCCGGAAGGGCCCGCTCGAGCCCTTCGAGTTCGTCGTTCACCGCGATGCGGAGCGCCTGAAAGAGCCGGGCGAAGTCGCCGGGCCCGCTCCGGGGGCCGAGGACCGAGCGGATGGCGTTGACGAAGTCGTCGCTCACCACGAAGGGAGCATTCCCCCGTCGGCGCACGATGGCGCGGCCCAAGGGGCGCGCCTTCCGCTCGTCGCCCCAGTAGTGGAATATGTCGGCGAGGGTCTCCTCATCCGCTTCATTCAGGAGGTCGGCCCCCGAGGGCCCGGCCCGGCCCATGCGCATGTCCAGCGCGGCGCCGGGGCGAAAGGTGAAGCCGCGGGTATCGTCGTCGAGCTGCCGGGACGACACGCCGAGATCGAGCAGGATGAAGTCGGGGGCGAACGACTGCACCGCGAGGAGGGCATCCTCGGAGGCGTACGGGGCCTCGAGGGTCCGGAGGCGGGCGCCCAGACGCGCCCCGGCGATGGCGAGCGCCTCCGGGTCCCGATCGATGCCGAGGACCTCGGCACCGAGGTCAAGGAACATCTCGGCGTGCCCGCCGTGACCGAGAGTGGCGTCCACCACGCGCCGCGCGTCCCGGGCCGCATCGCGGATCGGGCCGAGGAGGACGGGGACGTGAGAGGGCGCGGGGATCATCGTGGTTCCGGGAACGGAGACACCCCGGCGGCCGAGGCCGACGGGGTGTCCCAATTGCGCAGCGAGCGGGGCTGACGGGGCTCGAACCCGCGACCTCCGCAGTGACAGTGCGGCACTCTAACCAAGCTGAGCTACAGCCCCTTGCACAGGCCGGCGAAGATACATGCACCGGCGTCGATTTGGAAGTCCGGGGAGGGCCCAGAATCCGTCGTTGGTCATTGGTCGTTGGCTGCTCCGGCCCAGGTCCATCCGCTTCCGAGAACGACCAGCGGCCAGCGACCAACGACCAACGACCAACGACCAACGACCGCCTTACCGGCAGTAAGCGCGGATCATGGTCTGCGTCCGCTGCTTGTAGGTGGCGATGGCAACCAGCTGCGGGTCGGCCGCGGTCGGGTTGATCGCCCGACCGACGGTGAAGCCATTCCTCGCCTCATCGAGCATCCCGTCCATGCGCCGCGCGATGTCGCAGGACTTCCCCGCTTCGGCCACGGAGTCGTACTTCGAGGTGGTCTGCAGTCCCGCGTAGCCCATCAGGAAATTCGCGATCGGGGCGATGCGCTGGTCGGTCCCCGCCGCCGGAATAGCGACGTGGAGCAGCGTGTAGGCCGCCTCGGGGTCGGTCGGCGCGGTGGAGAGCAGGGTGCGCGCCGTGTTGGTGAAGTTGACCGCGATGGCGAGCTTCTGCTGGTCATCGCCCTTGGCCCCGACGAGGGCGCCGTAGCGCGCCGCATCGGCCCAACGCCTGCCGGCGAGGAGGATCTCGATGGCCGAGAGGGCCGGCGTGACGTCCGTCGAGTCGAGCGCGAGGACGCGATCGGTGGTCGAGAGCACGCTGTCGGTCATCAGGTTGACCGAGTACGCCTGCAGCAGCTGACCCACCAGGTTCTTGTTGGCGGGGAATCGCTCGGCCCCGGTCTTGGCCCACTTCAGGAACACCGGGCGCAGGTGCACGCTGTCCTTGCCCACCGCGCTGTCCGCGAAGACCGCGCCGGCGGTCACGGCCAACCGGAACAGGAAGTTCGAGTCCGCCCGGGTGCTGTCGATCGCGACGATCTGCTCCAGCGACGACACCGAGCACGTGTACTTCTGCTGGAAGATGCAGGCGCTCGAGCGAAGATCCCACATCGCGGTGTCGAGCGAGTCGAGTGCGATGCCGCGATCGGCCACCTGTTCGGCGGCATCGGGCCGCCCGAGGCTCCGGAAGACGCGCGAAGCCCGTTCGATGAGGGCGCGGTTGGTCGGGGCCGCCTCGATCATCTGCTGGTACTTGAGCACGATGTTCGCCGTGTCGCTCCTGGCGGTGTGCCAGTCGGCCAGCTCGCCCAGCGCCTTCAGCGCGAGAGAATCTCCCTTGACCGCAAGGTCGAGCTCGGGGCCGTACGCCGGGTCGGCGGCCGAGCGGGCCCTGGCCAACTGCGCCAGGCAATAATGGGCCAGACCGTTCGCCGGATGGACGCGCACGGCCTTGGTGGCCGACTCGGTCGCCTTGCGTGTGTCGGTGCCGACCTGGTCCATGCACGCCTTCGCGTCGGCCTGGGCGCGGACGGCCAGCGTGAAGGCGACGGCGATGGCGTCGCCGAACTGCTGCAGCGTCTGCCCCGCTGCCTGGCGCACCGTCAAGGTGTTGCCGGGATCCTCCGCCCCGGCGGAAAGCCGGGTCCTGGCCCGCAACCGCCCTCCCTCACGCCCGAGTTCGGTGAACAGCATCGTCCGCGCCTGCATCGCGGTGGTCAGGCGGTACGCGCTCTCGCGAGTGAGGATGGCGTCGGCCGGATAGGAGAACTCGGCCAGCGCGCGATTCATCTGATCGCGCGGGATGACAAAATACGCCGTCCCGACCACCCGCTCGAAGCGGGCCCGGAGCGCCGCCCCGACCGCTACCGCGCTGGCCGAATCCGCCGCGCGGTCGGTATAGGGCGTGGCCACGAGAAGCCGGGGCGCCGTCGAGGCCCCGCTCGACCGGCCGCGGTTGATCGGGATCTGGGCAGCGAGAGAGCCAACGCTCACGCCGATGAGCGCGAGCATCGGGACGGTCCTGCGCAGCAGCGACATCGCTATCTACCTCCGAAGTGGTTCGGGCCCAGGGGACTCGGGCCTCGCCGCGCGTTGGGGGACGCGGGCACTGGGCGAAGAGGGATTCGAACCCCCGACATCCTGCGTGTAAGGCAGGCGCTCTGGACCAGCTGAGCTATTCGCCCGGAAGATCTAGAGGGCCAGACCGACGGGCACCAGCACGCAATATCCAAGGACCAGCAGGATGGAAGCGGGAGTGGTGCTGCCGGACTGAAGAAGCAAGTACCCTGCCACGAGGCTCAGGCCCCCCAAGGCGAGGATAACAAGGTTTTTGCGACCGAGGGGGAACCCGCCCCGGCCGGAAGTGGTGGAAGTGGCCATAGAATTGAAGGTTACAACCGCTGCCCCCCTGGGTCAATCGGCGGCGGCGGAGCCTCGTCGCCATCTGCGACCACCGTCTCCTCCGGGGGGAGGACCCACCCGGTATCGAGCGCCGCTCGGCGCGGCCGTTCCCGCCGGCGACGGAGACTCCACGCCAGTACGACGGCCAACGCCATGACCAGCCACCACCCGCCGGCGACGAACCAGAGCGCCCCACGGAACCGGCGTTTGGTCTCCTGCTGCCATTCCGATTCGAACCGGGAGAGGTCCCGCCCGGTCACCGTCTGCACGACCGAGCCGAACTCCTCACCTGCCGCCAGGCGCTCCAGCAGCGGCGCCAGGTCGCCGCCGGGGATCCGCGCGGCGAGCGCCGTCACCGCCGTGGCGGCCAGTCCGTATGCCCGGTCGACCACCGGACCCGCGGCGCGGAGCTGGCCGTCGAGATCGCCCAACGATGGGATTCCGGTAAAGACGATGCTCAGATGAAGTTGGAGCGAGGCGAGGCGGTCCCACTCCCCAGCGGCGAGGGCGGCGTACCCTTCGTCGAACCAGAGCGGCAACCGGCTCCTCACCCCGCCCCGGAGCACGAGATGCGCGAGCTCATGCCGGAGGGTACGCGGGAGATCCGGGAGATCGGCGCGGAGGATGATCGTTCGGCTCTGCGGAAAGGCCACGGCGGCCCCCCACCCCGGCGCCCGCCCCTGTGTAAGGATCGCCATCTCACCCGAGTCGGCAACGACCACGAGCTGGAAGGGACCGGGCCCCCGTCGGCCGAAGCCGGGCCAGTTGGTGGGACGCTCGGCGAGCTCGGCGAGCGCGATGGCGGCGTCGATCCGGCCGGGCGTGGCGACGGCGCGCACCTCACCTACCTGCACCACCCGAAATGAATCGGCCGGGGCCGCCTGTTGTGCGGTCCCGGCCCACATCAGCAGCACCCAGCCGATCACGCCTGGGTGGCGTGCCGCGGGGGCTCCTCGCCCTTCGCCACGAGTTCGAGCATCTCCTTACAGCGCTTCCCCCAGGGATTGAACTTGTTCGCCTTGTGCCCGTCGCTCCACGCCTGTTTGGCGCCGTCGGGGTCGCCCGAGAACCAGCGCGCGCGGCCGAGCTCATACCAGGCCTCGATGAGGTTGGGGCCGAACTGGAGGGTCTTTTCGAAGAACACCTGGGCGTCCTCGAACATCTCGCGCTCGAGATAGACCAGGCCGAGGTAATAGTGTGCGTACAGGGTGGCCTTGCGGTCGTTGTCGAGCCGGATGGCCTTGGAGAGGTGCTCGATCGCCTCGCCGAATATCCGCTTCTTGAGGCAGATGTAGCCCACGTTGATGCGGGCCAGCGAGTTGGCCGGCTCCTTCATCAGCACCTTGGAGAAGGTCGCGAGCGCGTCGTCGTAATCCTCGTGGAGCATCTGGGCCCAGCCGAGGAGCGACTGCGCCTGGATCTCGTTGGGCGAGAGAGTGAGCGCCTTTTCGAGCGCCTGGATCGCGCCGGAGTAATCACCGAGCGAGATGAGGCTCCACCCCTTCTCGATGAAAGTGCTGGCGCCGATGTGGTCGGTCTGGACAACCGGGCGCTGGCCGGTGAACATCGGCGCCGGGGCGGTGGCGGTGTCAGGCGCCTGCTGCTTGTACTTGTCCACCAGCTGGCGGATGTCCTCCTTCAGCTGGCCCAGTTCGGTGAGGGTCCCGTCCACCTGCTTGAACAGGGCGATGATCTCGCGCTTCACGATCTCGCGCTCGGCGAACGCCTGCGCGGCGTCCAGCTTGGCGCTGATCTCCTTGTACTGCTGGCGCAGCGAGGTGACGAGTGATTCAGCGCTCATAAATGGATCAGGCCGCACCCACGGACTTGAGGGCCAGCCGCTCCTTGGACGACAGCAGCCGCCCGGCATTGAGGATCACGACGGTGCGACTGCCCTCGCGCACGAGAAGGCCGCTGATGTATTCGGCCGCGAGGCCGCGCACCAGCGGCGGCGGGGCGGTGATGGCGCCGCCGTCGATCCGGGCCACGTCCAGCACCTGGTCGACCACGATGCCGATGCGCTGACCATCGACGTCGATGACCATCATCCGGGTCTCTTCCCCGAGCTCGGCGCCCAGCGACAAGCGCTTGCGCAGGTCGATCACCGGGACCGCCACCCCCTCGAAGGTCACGACGCCTTCGAGGTAGTCCGGAGACTTGGGAAGGGCGGCGGGCCGCTCGTAACGGAGGATGCGCTCGACCTGGAAGACGTTCAGGCCGAACTCCTGGCTCCCCACCCGGAAGCACACGATCTGGATCTCGTCGCCGGTGGTCGTCACGTGGAGGCTCCCGCGCCGGCGAGTCGCTCGCCGAGGGCCTTGAGGTCGAGGATAGGGATGGTCCGGTCCTGCTGCCGCGCGAGTGCCGCGGCATAGGGGAGGCCCGGCAGACCCGCCGCCGGAAAGACCTCCCCGCGCTGTACCACGAACGCATCGTCCACTTCGAGACAGATGGGGCGTCCGCCGGCCCGCACCAGGACGGTCGCGGTGCCGCGTTCGGCCGGAGCGGCGTGCCCGGCGAGGAAGGCGCCCAGGTGGAGAAGCGGCACCAAGCGACCCCGGGATTCGGTCACGCCTCGCATCGCGACGAGGAGGCTCGGGGCCGGGAGCACCGGACCGGGTTCGCCCACTTCCAGGACGTCGGCCGCGGGCAGTCCGAACCGGCGACCGTCGGCCTCGACCTCGAGCCAGGTGGCATTCATGCGCGTCGCATCCGATCCAGTTCCTGGCGCACCCGGGCCGGGATGGCGGCCAACGCCATCACGTGATCCGCGCCCCCCGCCTCGAGCGCGGCCTTCGGCATGCCGTAGATCGTGGCGCTCTCCTTGTCCTGCGCGATGCCGATCCCGCCGGCGTCGTGGAGCGCGCGAAGCCCGACCGCGCCATCGCGCCCCAGTCCGGTCAGCACTACTCCCACCGCGCGCCTCCCGAACACTTCGGCGACCGACTTGAAGAGCGGATCGGCCGCCGGGCGGACGCCGTGCTCGGTGGGTCCCTGGTCGAGCACGAGGTAGAGCCCATCGTCGGCGGCGGTGACCCGCATATGATAATCGCCCGGCGCGATGTACGCGGTATCCTGCAGCACCGGCGTGTGGTCCTCGGCCTCGACGACCCGGTAATGGCTCTGTCCCGCGAGCCGCTCGGCGAGGGAGCGGGTGAACTTGGGCGGCATGTGCTGGACGATCAGGGCGGCCGCTCCCTGCCCTCGCTCGAGTTGGGGGACCAGATCGGCAAGGGCGCGGGGACCACCGGTCGACGCGGCGATCGCCACGCAGCGCTGGGCCCGGCCCGGCAGGGCAAAGACATCGTCGGAACTGGGACGCACCACCCGCCGCGGGCGGGCCAGCGGGCTCACGCGGAAGATATCGGCCGCGCGCGCGGCCCGGAGCGCATTGAGGAGCCTGGGCTTGAGCACTTCGGCGATCTGCCCGGGGTCGCTGGTGGAGTCGAGCTCCTTGGGCACCAGTTCGACGGCGCCGAGTTCGAGGGCGCGAATGGCGGCGGCCGTGCCGGCGCCGGCATACGCGCTCACCACGACCACCGGACGCGGCATCTCGGACATGATGTATCCGATGGCGCCGAGCCCGTCGAGCTCCGGCATCTCGAGGTCCATCGTGACGAGGTCGGGGACCAGCTTGTGGATCTTGCGGAGCGCGTCCTGACCATCGCGTGCCACGCCGACGACCTGGAACTCGCCGGACGCATCGATGATCTCACTCAGCACCCGGCGGAACAGGGCGCTGTCGTCGACCACGAGGACGGTGGGGCGTTCAGAGGGGTTGTTCACCGGTCGCCAGGGTGCGGATCCAGAGCGCGCCATCGGTCGCCTGCAGGCGGATGGAGCGCCCCACCGTGCCCCCCGTGGCCTCCGCGGTGATCGCCACGCCATGCTCGTGCAGCACCTGGCGCGAGGCCACCACATTCCGTTCCCCCATCTGGACCGCCCCCGACGGGGTCAGATTGCCGAACATCGAGGCCCCCCCGACCAATCGCGCGGTGACCCGCGTCCGTTCGGCGCCGAGGGCCTGCATCCGCTCGAGCAGGAGCGGGACGGCCGACTGGGGGAACTTCGCGGGGTTCTCGGCCGAACGGCTGAGGCTCCGGTTGGGGAGCAGAACATGCGCCATGCCGGCCACTTTGGCCACGGGATCGTGCAGGCAGATGGCCACGCAGCTCCCGAGACCGAGGGTGACCATCTCACCATCGCCGGCGGCGGTGTTGAGGTCGGCGACCTTCACCACGATGGTGCCGGGCTTCACGAAGCCCTCCGGAAGATCCGTTCGCGCACGTCGACCAGCTCCAGCCGCTCGCGGGCGGCGCCGAACAGGGTCTCGACCTTGCCGAGCAGGAGGTACCCCCCGGGAGCGAGCGCCTTGGCGAAGGCATCAAAGATCCGGTCCTGACCATCGCGGTCGAAATAGATCACCACGTTGCGGCACACGACCAGGTCGAAGGGAGGGTTCGGCGCCGGCTCGCGCAGGAGATCCTGGCGCCGCACATCGATCATCCGCTGGAGGGTGGGCACCACCTGTCGGTCATCGATGCCGAGGGGGCGGAAGTACTTCGCGGTGAGCTCCGGCGGCATCTCGATGAAGGCGGACGAGGGGTACCGGCCGGCGCGGGCGCGGGCCATCACGACCTCGTCGATGTCGGTGGCCACGATCCGCGACCGGGTGGCCCAGAGGTGCTTCCCCATCCGCTCCGACTCCTCCGCCAGGCACATCGCGAGGGTGTAGGGCTCCTCACCCGAGGAACAGCCGGCGCTCCAGACCCGGACCGCGCCCTCCCGCTGGGCGAGGAGGCCCGGGAGCACCAGCGTCCGGAGGCGTTCCCAGGTCTCCGGATTGCGATAGAGGCGGGTGACATTGATCGTCAGCGCATCCTTGAGCTTTTCGAGTTCGCCGGGATCGGAGCGGAGGAGCTCGCTGTAGGCCCCATAGCTCTCGGTGCCTCGGGCCCGCATACGCACCGCGATGCGGCGGCGCAGGACCTTCTCCTTGTAGTCGGCCAGGGCGAGCCCCGCCGCGCGGGTGATCTCACCCGTGAGCCGGGCGAAGCCCTCGGGATCGCCGGTGAGCATCACGCCGACGCCGTCTCCAGCGCCTCGAGATTGGTCCGGGCGAGCTGATGGCCAGGATTGAGCTGCAGCACGCGCTTCCAGTGCTCCCGCGCCGTGGCGGTGTCGCGTTGGCGGAAGGCGATGTTGCCGAGCTTGAAGAACAGGTCGTCGCCCAGGTCGGGGGCGAGCTTGGCCGCGCGCTGGTAGGCCCCCGCGGCCTCCTCGTACTTGCCGCCGCGATAGAGGAGATCGCCCAGGTTCTTCGAGAGTTGCGGGAGCGTGGGGTCGTCGCGCAACGCCTCGCGGACCACCGACTCGCTCCGTTCGAGGTCACCCATCAACTCGAGGAGGACGCCGAAGTTGTTGCGGAGCGCGGGGTGGTGCTGATAGCGCTGCACCCCTTCCTCCGCGGTGCGGAGGGCGTTCTCGAGGTCGCTGTCGAGCGCCTGCGCCAGCCCCATCGCCCAGAACCAGACGGCGGGGGGCTGCTTCTCCCCGTGCAGTTCGCGAGCACGCTGGAGCCGGCCGACGGCGACGTGGGGATCACCCTTCTTGAGGGCGGTGATGGCCCAACCGGTCATAAGCCGCGGGTCCTCCCGCGAACGGCTGACGGCCTCGCCGTAGCACGCCTCCGCGTCGGCGATGCGCCCCAACTGCTCCATCCCGAACGCCAGGTTGGCGAGCACCGCGGGCCGCGGTCCACCCCGTTCGCCGGCGACCTTGAGCGATTCCACCGCATCGGCCCACTTGGCCTGCTTGAGCGAGATCAGCCCGATGAAGAACGGCGCGCTCGCCTCCGACGGTCGCAGGTCGGCCACGCGGCGGAACTCACGCTGGGCCTCATCGAGCATCCCGGTCTTGAAGAAGGCGATGCCGAGATTGCGGTGTTCCTCGATGCGGGCGGCGTTGACCTTGGGCTCGGCGGAGACGGCGGAGCTCCCGGCGCGGTGCGCGAACCCGGCGGTGATGAGCCCGTAGAGCGACTTGCCGACCTCGAACTCGACGAGCCCCGAATCCTCGACCAGCTGATGGATGTCGCGCTTGCCGTCGAGCAGCGGGACGATGCGCTCCTGCTCGGCCGAGAGCTGCACCTCCGACTCGGAAAGGTGCTTCTGGTCGACGGTGAAGATCAGGTCGAAGCTGGGGATCTTCTTTTCGATGAGGCTCCACTCATCGACCCGGCGGGCGCCCTCGAGAAGGAGCGACTCGGGATTGATCCTGACGAGGAAGTCCTGGCGCTCGGGCTTGACCCCGGCCTCGAAGTTGAACGTCCCGCTGGTCCAGGTGAAGAGGAAATAGACCGCTTCCTCGATCTGGACCCGCATGTATTCCTCGAGCTCGGGCCGCTTGATCGCAGCGATGTTCACCAGGATCTCGCCCAGCTTCTGTTCGCGGAACTCCTCCTGCATCGCGATGGCCTGCCCGAGCTGTTCCTCGGTGATCTTGCCGTTCTTGACCAGGATGTCGCCAAGGCGGTCGCGACGGTTGACGATGGACGCGTAGCAGATGCGTCCCTCGTCGAAGTAGATGTAGCCGAAGTTCTGCTTGTCTGCGACGGCGAGACAGCCGGTCTTCCGCCCCAGCGACAGCAGCTGGAGGACGTCCGGGAGGGACGCTTCCTTGAGACTCCCCTTGATGGCCACTAGCGGAGCTCCTCCATAAGGCGGTCCGCGAGGTCGGGCCAGTCCCAGACCATCTTCTCGGCGCTCTTCACGCCGCCCGAGGTCGTGACGACGATGCCGCTGGAGCGTCGGGTGGCGCCGCTCTTCCGCTCGGCTCCCGAGAGCGGCCCCTCGAGCACCTCGCGCGCCAAGCCGGCGCTCGGGCTCACGTTCTGGGCCTCGGCGGCCCCCAGCAGGCGCTGCACCAGACCCAGCACGGCGCGGAGCGATTCGGCCGGACGCCCGGCCAGATACGCCGCCAGCTCCGTGTCGCTCGACCCGAGCCGCTCGTGGAGGGCACGTTCGACCACGCCAAGGCGCAGTTCGCGTTCGGGCGCGCCGAGGGAGACGACGAGCCCGCCTTCGAGCCGGCTCCGGAGCCGCTCCTCGAGGCCGGTCAGGTCGCGCACGGGGACCGCGCTGGTGAAGAGGAGCTGGCGTCCCTGCCCCAGCAGCTGGTCGAAGAGCCAGAAGAGCTCTTCCTGAGTGCGATCCTTCCCCTGCAGGAGGTGGATGTCGTCGATGCAGAGCGCGGCGACACGCCGGTAGCGCGCCCGCCAGACGGCGACGCGATCGCGCTCGATGGCCTCGATCAGTTCCTGGGTGAAGTCCTGCGCACCGAGGCAGGCGACCACGGCGCCTTCGCGTGCGGCGAGGGCATTGGCCACCGCCTGCAACAGGTGGGTCTTGCCGAGCCCGCTCCCCGCGACGATGACGTAGGGATTGTACTTGGTGGCCGGTTCCTCGACGACGCTGTGCGCGGCCCGCACCGCGATCCGGTTGGAGGGCCCTTCGACGAACTCCTCGAGCCGGTAGAGCGGCGAGGGTCCTGGTGGCGGGTTGGACCCGGCGCGCGCACGATCGGTGAGGGTGGTGGCTCCCGCGAGATCGTCGGGATCACGGAAAGCGGCGCTCCCCGCGAGCTGCGGCTCGAGCTCGACCGCCTCGGCCTCGAGTGCGCGAAGCCGGGCGACGTCCGCTTCGTATTGCAGGATCGCGGAGAGCGGATCGCCCGGGGACTCCTGCGCGAGGAGGGCGGAGAGACGCACGGTGCGGAACCCCTCGCCTTCCCAGCGCATGATGGCCTCGCCCACCCGAGTGCGCCACGCTTCGACCTGGGCGTTGACCGTGGTGGTGATGTCGCTGAGGAAGGAGTCGAACTCGCCGGGGGCGGTCGCCGACTCCTTGTCGGGCCCAGGTGAAGCGTTGGCGGGCGAGACGTTCGCGGGCGAGACGCCCACGCGACTCGCGCTCGGGGCGGGACCTCCCACGAGCACTTCGCGGGCGGTGTCGGCATCGAGCGGGGTATCGCTGACCGACTGCCAGGCGATGAGGCGGTTGAGCCCGCCGATGAGCTCGCGGACGTTCCCGTCGATCAGTGTCGCCACGACCTCGAGCACGCCGGGGGGGAGGGTCTGGTTGCGCTCCTCGGCCTGGCGCCGGAGGATCGCGATGCGGGTCTCGAGATCGGGAGCGAAGACGTCGATGACGAGCCCGCCGGCGAAGCGCTGGATGAGCCGCTCATCGAGCGCCTCGATCTCGCTGGGCGGCCGGTCGCTGGACATCACGATCTGGCGGCCGGCGGTGGTCATCTGGTCGACGAGCCGCAGGAGCTCGGACTGCACCTCGCGCCGGTGGGTGAGGAACTGCACGTCGTCGAGGAGGAGGAGGCCGGTCTCGGCGTATCGGCGCCGGTAGGCGTCGCCCTGGCCCGCGCCGATGGCGGCGTGGAAGGCTTCGACGAAATCGTCGCAGGTGATGTAGTCGACCGTGAGCGAGGGCGAGATGCTCCGGGCCAGATGCCCGACCGCCATCAGCAGGTGGGTCTTGCCCAGCCCCGGTCCGCCGTAGACGAAGAGCGGGTTATACGCCGATCCCGGTGACTCCGCCACCGCCCGCGCCGCGGTGACGGCGAGGCGGTTCGCGGCGCCGACGATGTAGACGTCGAACCGGAATCGGGGGTTGAGCTGGTCGGTCATCCGCTCACGGGCTGCGTCTGCGCGAGGCGCTTGAGGACCTGCTCCGAGATCCCCTTGAGGGTCTCGAACACCCCGCTGCCGTGGAGCGCGTCGCCGGCGAAGCTCTTCACGTTCCGGAAGTTGATCGCGTCATCGAGCTCCGCCTGGCTCAGGATGAGCTCGGGGGGAAGGTCCTGCTTGTTGTACTGGAACACCGTGGGGAAGGTGCGCACGTCCACGCCCTGTTCGAGCAGGTTGATCTGGAGATTCTGCAGGCTCTCGAGGTTGTCCTCGAGCCGGCGCGCCTGGCTGTCGGCCACGAAGACGACGCCGTCGGCCCCCTGCAGCACGAGCTTCCGGGTGGCATTGTAGTACACCTGCCCGGGCACGGTGTAGAGCTGGAACCGGGTGGTGAAGCCGGAGATCGAGCCGAGCTCGAGCGGCAGGAAATCGAAGAAGAGGGTGCGGTCGGTCTGGGTGGCGAGGGAGACCATCCGACCGCGCCGCGTGTCCGGCACGCGTCCGTAGATATAGTGCAGGTTCGTGGTCTTCCCGGACCGGCCAGGTCCGTAGTAGACGATCTTGCAGGTGATCTCACGGGCCGTGAAGTTGACCAGGGACATGGCCTCAGCTCCCGAAAAGCGTACGGAGACTCGCGTTGAGCTCGCGCTCGAAGTCCGCGGCCAGCACCGGCTGGGGGGCGGGGGCCTCAGGGGCGGCCTCCGCAAGATCCTTGACGAGCTGCTCGAAGAACAACTGCACCAATCCGAGTGAGGTGTCGGGGCCGAAGACCACCAGCCCCACCCAGCGACCGCGGGGGGTCTCGAAGCTCGCCAGCAGGTGCGCTTGGTGAGGCCCCTGGTGCACGACGGTGGTGAACGGCTCCCACTTGAGCGTCCGGGCGAGCTCACTGGTCGAAGCTACGATACCGGCACCGAGTGCGGCGACCCCCATCACGTCCACCGCGCGGACGAAGCCGTGCTGGGCGACCACCTGTCCGGCCGTGGTCATCAGCAGGCAGAGCCGGGCCTGGCTTTCGGCCAGAAAGGACTCCATCGGGGCGGCGACCCAGGGCTCGACGGCGCGCATCAGCCGAGGATCTCCAGGGCACGGAGCATCTCGATCCGGGCGAGCCCGGCGTTGACGGTCCGTTCGGCGACGGCCACGAGGAGCAGGTCCTCGCCGTGCGGGGCCGCCAGGAGCGTCCCCCCCGAGGCGGTAAGATGCATGAATCGCGGCGCCCCCCGTCCCGCCCCTTCCACCGCCCGCCTGAGCCGCGAGGCGAGGCTCGCCGCCAAGGCGGCGACCGCGCTCCCCTTCATCTCATCCATCAGCGCCTCGGCCACCACCACTCCATCGGCGGCGGAGACCAGCATCGCGCCCCGCACCCCGGGCACGTGGGTCACCAGCTCGAGCGCGGCTTCGAAGGGGCTCGCGCTCACGTGAGCGTCTCCATCCAGGCGCGGGCGGCGCGGGCGGCGCGTTCGGCGGCGACCTGCAACCGTCCGGTCGGCACGCTGGTATCCCGGACCACGAGGAGGAGCGCCTCCGAGCTGGCGGGGAGCAGGGCGGCGTTCCCTCCGGGCGATTCGAGCACCACGATCTCCCACTGCCCCAGCCCCAGAAGCTTCGCCGATCGCGCCGCTTCGCGCGAGACGCCGGCCAGGTGGGCCGCCACCACGTCGGCGACGTCGACGCCGTCGGGGGCGCGCAACCCGCCGCCGAGTCGGAGCCCCTGCGTGTCGACCAGAAGGAGGCCGTTCTCCGCACCCTCGAGCCCGGCGAAGATCGCGGCACGGGCGGCGGCGTCATCTTCGGTGATCGGGGTCGCGGGTATGGCGGCCTGTGCGGGGGTGGGCGCGGGTACGGCGACCACCTGTCCCGCATCGGCGAGCGCAGCCCGGACCCGCGCGGCGGCGTGCCGGAGGCTGGCGTCGTCGGATGCTTCGCTGAGCGCGGCCTCGAGATGCTGGAGCGCCTCGGCGGCCCGACCGGCCTTGAAGAAGAGGAAACCGAGCCCCTTGTGGGCCCCCGCGTGCTGGGGGTCGAGCCGAAGCGCCATGTCCCACTCGTCGAACGCCCGTTCGAAATCGGCCCGATCGGTGAGGATCCGGGCGAACAGGTCGTGCGCGTCGGGAAGATGGGGATACCGACCCAGCCCCTGGAGCGCCACCTTCTGCGCCGAGTCGAGCTGACCACGACGTCGAAGGGCCTCCCCCAGCGGGAGAAAGACGAGGCTCGCCGGATCGGCGGCCAGCTGGGCGGTGAGGGCGCGGATGTCGTCGCTCATCGCAGCAGCTTCAATGCTTCATCGAGGGCCACTGCCGCGGCGCGGGCCTGTTCGACCTGGGGCTCCAGCGCCTGTTCCTCCGGGGGCATATCGGAGATCCGGCTCCAGCGAAGCAGCTGGTCGGCCGCGTCGTGGAAGCGGCCCCCGACGGCCAGCGCGGTCCCGAGGTAACGTTGTCCCGCGGCCGAACCGGGATCGTACTGGAGGACGCGGCGGAAGGCGTCGGCGGCTTCGGGGGCTCGGCCGAGGCCGAGGAGCGCCCGCCCGAGCACAAGGTGGGTCATCGGCTCGAGCGGATGGGTAAACATCACTTCCTGTGCGGCCAGCAGGGCACCCTGGGCATCTCCCTCCGCGAGCCGGTCCTCCGTGCGCGCGATCAGGATCGCGAGTTCGCGGCCTCCGGTGGCGGCGGTGGGACGGTGAGGATGCTCGAGCCCCACCACCCCGGCGGCGGCGAGTCCGAAGAGGGTCTTGGCCACATCGAATTCGGCGCGCCCGATCGCCAAGGCCACTTCGCGCACGTCGCGCTCGCCATCGATCACCGCGAGGATCGACCACTCGTCGGGATGGAGGTCGAGTGAGCCGCCATCGGCGGCCGAGAGCTTCGGCACGATGCCGAGGTGCGGGATGCGGGTCTGGATCTGCGACCACTCGTCGATCCGGCGCGCGCCCTCCATGAGGACCGCCTCGACCGGGATCCTGACGTCGACCTCGGCGAACTTCTCGGACGGCGCACCCTCCTCGAAGGAGAAGTATCCCTCCGACCAGCTCATCAGCTCGAAGACGACCGCCTCGACCTGGGCCCGCACCTGGCGCTGCAGTTCGCGTTGGGACACCGCACCGATGGCCACGAGCACGTCGCCCAGGCGCCGCTCGTCACCAGCCTTCTGCATATCGCGGGCACGATGCAGATCTTCTTCGCGCACCTTGCCCGCCTGCAGCAGCATGGTGCCGAGCGGATGTGGGTTCGACTTGATCTCGGCGAAGACCACGGCGCCCCGGTCGAACACGACCGTGCCGGCGTTCTGGCGCAGCTGGGAGGAGACGCGCAGGACCCCGGTCTTCCGGCTCAGGTCGAGCAGCTGGAAGACATCGTGGATGCCGAGTTCCTTGAGCGGTCCCTCGATCGCCATCGTTAGCCCTCCCGCCCGGCGAAGATGTGGGCCAGGTCCTTCGCCGAGCGCGCATTCTTGCGCGAGGCGGTGGCGTAGTCACTGGATGGGGCGAGCTGGATGACCCGCTCCCAGGCCTCGACGGCTTCAGGATAGCGGCGATCGCCGTTGCGGGCGGAGCCCAGGTGATACCAGGCCTCGACCCGTTCAGGCTCGAAGCGGAGCACCCGCGAGAATGCTTCGGCGGCCTTGTCGGTGCGGCCCTGGTCGAGCAGGGAGCGGCCGAGGAGCACCAGCGCGTCGAAATCGTAGGGATCGGCCTCGAGGAGGGGGATGAGCAGCTCGAGCGCCGTGCCGGCCTGCCCGGTACGGCGGTAGAGATCGCCCAGCGCCAGCGTCGCCTGCGCGAAGGTCGGCAGGAGGTCGAGCGCATGTTCGTAGGAGGAACGCGCCTCAGGATGCCGTCCCTCCTGCTCCTGCAGGTGGCCGAGCTCGAACCAGACCTGCGGGATCGCGGAGTCAAGCTCGATCGCCGCCTGGTACGCGGCGATCGCACCGCCGGCGTCACCGAGGCGGGCACAGACCGCGGCCTGCAGTTGGAACAGATCGGGGCGTCCGGGGGCGCGGGCCTGTGCGACGCGGACATACTCGAGCGCGCCCAGGGCATTGCCGCCATCCATCCGCGAGCGGGCGCCCACCACCAGCGCCTCGACATCGGTGGGGCGCGCTTCGATCAGCGCCTCGGCGAGGGGGGCCGCCTCGGCGCTCCGTTCGAGGGCGAGGAGGGCGCGCACCTCGCCCAGTCGGGCGTCGGCGTCGTCGGCGCGGAGGAGGCGCGCTTCGCGGAAGCGTTCGAGCGCTTCGCCGTGGAAGCCACGGCGGGTGAAGACCTCGCCCTGAAGCACGGCGGCGCGCACCGGGTCGGCTCCACGCTGGAGGGCCCGGGCGACCTCGGCGGCGGCCCGGTCGAGGAAACCCTTGCTGAGCTGATCGCGCGCCATGGCGAGGTAGTCGTCGCCTGGGACGGCCGGGACGGCCGTCCCCACACCGGCCGTCCCCCCACTGGCCCTCCCCATGCCGGCAGTCCCGACCGCGGCACCCGCGGCGGCGGATGTCGCCGGCTCCAGTTCGGTGAAGAGCTGGTCGAGGAGCCGCTGATCGAAGTTGAATTCTTCGCCCACTTCTTCGGCGTACACGTCGGCCGAGATCTCGGGAGCGATCGAGATGTGCGGATCCTCGTACTGCAGATCGATCGCGAGCGCGTACTTCTGGGGCACGTAGTACGGTTCGAGCTCGAGGGCGCGCTTGGTCTCGCGGAGGGCGCCGTCGAAGTCGCCGAGGTGGCTGAGCGTGAAGCTCAGGTTGTAGTGGGCAGAGGCGAGCTTGTCGTCGGCCTCGACGGCGCGGGCGAAGGCGTTCTTGGCGTCGGCGTACCGCTTGAGCTCGACCAGCACGAGGCCGATGCCGTTCCACGCCACCGCGTTCTGGGGATGGTCGGCGAGGACCTGCCGATAGGCCTCGAGCGCCAGCTGGAAGCGGCGTTGCTGGAACAGGAGGAGCGCGAGGTTGAGCCGGGCGGCCGCGAGGTCGCGCTTGCCGCGGAGTGCGGCCTGGAAGGACTCCTGGGCGCCTTCGATGTCATTGAGCTGGCTGCGCAGGACGCCGAGGTTGTTCCAGGCGAGGCCGTAATTGGGATCGTTCGCGGTGGCGCGCGCATAGCCCGCGGCGGCCTCGTCGCGCCGGTTGGCCTGGTGGAGACAGACGGCGCGCTCGTTCCAGAGCTTGGGACTGTCGGGGAATTCCTGGACCAGTCCGTCGTAGAGCTCGAGGGCGGCCGCGAGGTCGCGGCGGATGAGGTGCACCTCGGCCATCGCCTGCAGCACCAGCCGGCGATCCTCGCCGCTGTCGAGGGCCAGACGATATTCGCGCAGGGCTTCGACGTAGTAGCCCTTCTGCCGAAAGGCGAGGCCGAGGTTGAAATGCGCCAGCATCTCCCCTTCGGCCACCTGGGGGCGCATCGCCTCGAGGGTGGAGCGCCGGCGGATGCCCTGATTGCGGCGTTCCTCGAGCGACAGGTTGGCCTGGGCGCGGCCGAGGGTGGGATTGAGCGCGAGGGCGCGCTTGGTCGCGGCGCGCGCCTGGTCGTGCTGGCCCATGTCGCCATAGACGAAGGCGAGCAGGTAGTGCGCGTCGGCATTGTCGGGATTGAGGCGGACGGCGCGGGCCAGGGCCGCGAGCGCGGCGTCATTGAGTCCGCGATTGTACAGCGCCTCGCCATAGTAGAACTGGGCGATGGAGCTCTCGGTATCGCGTTCGGCGGCCCGACGGAACCACTCGCTGGCTTGCTCCACCCCGCCGCGGCTCTTCTCGGCGAGGCCGAGCTGGATGAGCGCCGGGATATCGCCGGGGTGGCGGGCGAGGAGGGCCTCGAACTCTTCGATGGCCTCCGCGTGCTGACCGAGGGCTGCGAAGACGCGGCCAAGCTCCCAGCGGGCAGCGCGGTCGTCGGGCTGACGGCGGAGCGCTTCGCGGAGCTCGGCGACGCGGGTGTCGTAGTAGCCGGTGTTCTGGTAGGCGATGGCGAGGTTCGCCTGCGCCACTCCCATCTTCGGATCGAGCTCGAGGGCGCGGGTGAATCCCGTGATCGCCTCCGGGATCAGCCCTTTCTGGTAATACAGAACGCCGAGGTTGTTGTGGGCCCCGGCGTCCGAAGGGTCGATCCGGCGCGCGAATGAGCGAAGGACCGCGAGGTCGCGTTCCGACGGCGCGGGCCCGGTCATCGGTTCAAGTCAGGCGGATGGCGTCGAAGATCGCCCGCAGCGACGCAAGGTCGGGCAGGAGCAGGAAATGCCCCCGGAGCTGCACGGGCGAGTCGAGGAAGTTGAATTCGGTCTCGACGCAGAACACGTAGTCGCGATCGTGGCCGAAGTTGAGGTAGGCGGTGGTGAGCACCGCCCCCGCCTGGTCCACCACGAGGCTGGGGACCGACGGCAGCAGCATCATCCCCATGAAATCGCTGAGCGCGTTCATGTAGGCGCTGGAGAGGATGTTGCCCGTCTCCTTGAGTCCCGACTCCTCCATCGCGCCGAATTCCTGGGTCGTCCCCGGGGCCCGGCGGAAGAGGATGTCGGAGAGGGTCCGCGCCGAGCTGATCGGAAAGATGACCAGGGTCCGCCCGGTGAGGTCGCCGAGCATGTGCATCATCACGGCGGCGATGGGGTCGTCAGGCTGGCCCAGCAACTCGGGGACCTCTTCGAGCCGCAGGATGTTGACCCGCGGGACGGAGATCATGATCCGGCTGTTGACCATCAGCCCGAGGGCCGTCGCCGCATGACCGGCGCCGATGTTGGCCACTTCTCGCAGGGCATCGAGCTGGAGGGCCTGCAGGTCGCGCACGTCGTCCATGGTGCTCCTTACACGAGCGTGGCAGCGTCGAGGATCAACGCCGGCACGCCATCGCCCAGGATCGCAGCGCCGGAGAAGAGCGGGAGCATCCCGCGCGGCGCTTCAAAGGGTTCGACCACGATCTCCTGCTGTCCTACCAGCGCATCGGCCAGGAGCGCCGCGCGCCGATCTCCTACCTGCAGAATGATGCCCGGGCGCCGGAGGGGCGGCGGCACATCGCTTTCGACCCCGAGGACCACCCTGAGGTCGCGGATCGGGATCACCTGATCCCGGAGCATCAGGGCGTCGGCCCCTTCGAGGAGCCCCGCCGTCTTGGGCGAGATCTCGATCGTCTCGGCCACCGTCGAGAGCGGCAGCGCATAGCGCTCGCCCCCCACCCGGGCCAGGAGGACCCGCACCACCGCGAGGGTCATCGGCAGGCGGAGGATCCACGTGGTCCCCTGCCCCTGGGTGGTCCGGATCTCGACCGCGCCGCCCAACTGGCGCACTTTCGAGACCACCACATCGATGCCGACCCCGCGCCCGGAGACGTCGGTGACCGCCTTCGCGGTGCTGAAACCGGCGCGGGCGATGACCCGGAGGAGGGTCTCGTCGTCGAGCCGTTCGAGGTCGTCCTCGACCAGCCCTTCGCGCTTGGCCTTGAGGAGGATCGCGCCGCGGTCGAGGCCGCGACCGTCGTCGCTCACGCGGATCACCACGCCCTGCCGCTCCTGCGCCGCCGCGAGGTGGAGGCGCCCCTCGACCGGTTTTCCGGCCTGCTTCCGCTCCGCCGCCGGCTCGATCCCGTGATCGAGGGCGTTGCGGATCAGATGCAGGATCGGATCGCCGATCTCCTCGAGGATGACCCGGTCGAGCTCGATGCTCTCGCCCGCGACGTCGAACCGCACCTGCTTGCCGAGCTGACGCGCCAGATCGCGCACGAGGCGCGGGAAGCGGTCGAAGGTCTGCCACACCGGCGTCATCCGGACGGCGATGATCTCGGCCTGCATGTCGCCGGTGAGGCGGCCGATGCGCGAGGCGAGCGCTTCGAGTTCGGGGTGCTCGCGGGCCACCAGTTCCTGAAGGCGCCCCTTCGCGACCATCAGCTCGCCGACCTGGTTCATCAGGGTGTCGAGCCGGCGCAGGTCGACCCGGATGTGCGAACCGCGGTCGGCGGCGATCCGCGTGGCGCGGTCGGTCGGTTCGGCGGTCGGCGCCGCGGGCCCTTCGCCCACCTGCACCCATTCGACATCACCGGCGCCGCGCAGGGCCGACTCGATCTCGGCGGCGTTCCGCGTGCTCGCGAGGCGGAAGGCGAACTGGCCATCGAACCCGTCGGCCTCGAAGGCGTTCACCGGCGGCCGGACTCCGCTCACCGTGCCCAGCGCTTCGGCCCGCTTCAAGGCGAGGAGGGCGCGCACCCCCGGCATCAGGGTACCGGACTTGAGCCGGATCGCCACATGGAGCCCCTCACCTGCCGGGGCTGCCGCTAGTTCCGAGATCCGATGGGCGGCGGTGGTACGCATCGCCTCGGTGTCGCTGGCGCCGGTGGCAGCTCGGTCGAGCTCGCCGCCGACCCGCCCCAGCTCGAGCTGGCCGTCGCGTCCCGCCCCCGCCTCTTCGACCCCATCCTCCAGCGCGTCGACCGTCCGGAAGAGCAGGTCGAGGAGGTCAGGGCCGGGGACCAGCTTCCCCGCGCGGAGGCCGTCGAGCAGGTTCTCGGCGCGGTGGGCCAGGGCCGCAAGGTTCGCGTAGCCCATCGTGCCGGCCATCCCCTTCAGGGTATGGATGGAGCGGAAAAGACCGGCGACGTGGCCAGCGGCCCCGGCCGGATCGCGCTCCCACCCCAAAAGGAGCTGGTTGCAACTCCCGAGGTGTTCGCGACTCTCGGTGAGGAAGAGTTCGGCGTACTTGGAGACGTCCATCGGATCAGCCGAGGACGCGCTGCACCGCCTCGAGCACCCGGGAAGGCTGGAACGGCTTGACAACGAAGTCCTTCGCGCCCGCCTGGATCGCTTCGACCACCAGCGCCTGCTGCCCCATCGCGCTGCACATCAGGACCTTGGCGTCGGGGTCCTGGCGGCAGATCTCGCGGACCGCATCGATCCCACCCATGTCGGGCATCACGATGTCCATCGTGACGAGGTCCGGCTTGAGCTGGAAATATTTTTCGACCGCCTGACGGCCCGTCTCGGCCTCGCCGACGACCTCGAATCCTGCCTGCTGCAGGATATCGGAGATCATCGTACGCATGAAGATGGCGTCGTCGCATACGAGCACGGTGTGGCTCACGGAGTACCCTCCCGACCGATCGCTGCTGGGTGATGTCCTTGGGGGATCATGCTCCGAGCACCGGCGCGAGCAGCGCATCGGTGTCGAGCACTACGAAGAGACCATCCTCACGCCGGCCCACCGCCCGCACCACCCGCGGATCGAGGCCCGGCAATCCCTCACGGCCTTCGAGGGCGCCGGCGGGAAGGGTGGTGAGATCGAGCACCTTGTCGACCGCGAGTCCCACCGCTTTCCCCCCATGTTCGAGCACCAACACACTGCGCTCTTCCACCAGGGACGGCCGCCCCAGAAGTCGGGACCCGTCGACCACCGTCAGCAGCGTGCCCCGCACATTCATGAGTCCTTCGACTGCGTCCACCGCACCCGGAATGCGAGTGCCGCGCTGGAACGGGACGATCTCCTTGGCGGTCTCGACTGGCACCGCGCAGGTGAGGTCGCCGACCAGAAAGACCAGCAGCCGGAGCGGAGCGGTATCAGCCATTATCCTTGAAGAAGCCAAGATAGCCAAGGCCTTGTCGGTCAGCAACTTCGGGCCCCTCCCTCGAACCCCCTCCCGATGCAAGGAATAGGGACTCCCGGAGGTCGGCCGGCCACTCGCTCTGGAACAGGAGAGCCACCCCGCTGATGGGATGGCGAAAGCCGAGCTCCGCGGCGTGCAGTGCCTGCCGGGGAGTCCCCCGTTCCAGGGCTTCGGCCGTGAGCCGGGAGGCTCCGCCGATGCGCCGGCTCCCTCCCGCCCCATAGACCGGATCACCCACCACGGGGTGCCCGATGTGCGCGAGATGGACGCGGATCTGGTGGGTCCGGCCGCTGTGCAGAACGCAGCGGACGAGGTCGCAGACCCCGAAACGGGCCACCACGTGGACGTCGGTGCGGGCGGCGCGCCCCCCCTCTACGATGGCCATGCGGGTGCGGTCCTTGGGATGCCGGTCGATCGGCGCCTCGATGATGGTCGGGTCCTCGTCGATGTGCCCCCACGCCAGTGCCGCGTACCGCCGGTTCACCTTGCGCTGAGCCAACGCCGCCCCGAGGCGGCGATGGGTCAGGTCGTCCTTGGCCACGACGATGAGGCCGGAGGTATCCCGATCGAGCCGGTGCACGATGCCGGGACGCCCCTGCACGCCGCCGCCCAGGGCGGTCCCGCGCGCCATGAGGGCATTGACGAGGGTGTCGTCCCAGTGACCCGGCGCGGGATGGACCACCAGTCCCGCCGGCTTGTCGATGATGGCGAGGTACTCGTCCTCCCACACCACCTGCAGCGGGATGTTCGCCGGACGCAGATGCCGCGGTGGAGCGACCTCGGGGATGGTGACGACCACATCGTCCCCGTGCTCCAGGATCCGCGAGGCGCGGGCCACGGCGCCGTTGACCTCCACCTGTTTGTCGGCCACGAGGCGCGCGGCCTGGGTGCGGGAGAGACTCAGCTGATCGGCGAGGAAACGATCGAGGCGCTCCGTCTTGGCCGGCAGGACCGCGAACCGGCGGAGATCGAGCATGGGGGAGGTCAGTGCGTGGGCGGAGTATTGGCGGGCGGAACGCCCACCGTACCCTCGGCATGCTCGACCGGGACGGTCACGCCGCGGCTCTTCTCGCGGTCGTTGTCCTCCTGCCAGAGGGACCAGGCGAGGAGGATCGCGCCACAGCTCACACCGATATCGGCCACGTTGAACGTGGGCCACCGATGGATGCCGACGCCGACGTCCAGGAAGTCCACGACGCCCTGGCCGCTGCGGATCCGGTCGACGAGGTTGCCGAAGGCGCCCCCGGTGACGAGACCGCAGGCGAGCTGCCGGAGACGATCGCCGGGGGTCGCGGTGCGGCTCATCCGGTCGAGGATGATGATCGCCGCCACGGCGACCGCAAGGAAGATCCAGCGCGACCAGGGGCCGAGGTGGAGGCCGAAGGCGGCGCCGGGGTTGTAGACCAGCCGGAGCTGGAAGGTGTCGCCCATCACGGACACCGCGCTCCGGAGCGCGAGAGTGGCTTCGGCGAGCAGCTTGGTGGCGAGGTCCGCCACCACCACGATCACCGCCGCGACCCAGAAGAGCCGGCGCTCAACGGCGCTTGGCATCCTCTTCCTTTTCCTTGCAGGAGATGCAGAGCCGCGCGTGCGGCAAGGCGTCGAGCCGCTCGTAGCCGATCTCGCTGCCGCAGGTCTCGCACTTGCCGAACTTGTCGGGCGCCGAGTAGAGCCGGCGAAGCGCCTGGTTCACGTGCCAGAGGTAGCGCCCCTCCTTGGAGGCCATCAGGAACTGTTTCTCTCGCTCCATGGCGTCGGTGCCCTGATCGGCCATGTGGAACGAGTAGGAGGAGAGATCGCCGTCGGCGCCCTGGAGGGTGGCACTGAAGGACTCGTCGTAGAATCCGAGCTCCTTCATGACGCGCGTCCGTTCCTCGAGGAGGCGCTTCTCCAGATGGGTGAGGTGCTTCTTGATCATACGCTCCGGGGGGTTCGTGGTCAGGCGCCGGCGCCGAGGCGCGCGAGGCCGACAGTGACGGAGTGACCGTCGAGATCCAACTGCTGCTCGAGCTCGGGCTTGTCGAGCGTCCCGCCGGGCTCGAACCGACGGGCGAGCGTCTCTTCGATGATGAACGCCTGGTGGTTCCGGGCCGCCGCCAGCACGGCCTCGGGACCGCGGACAATGAGGGTGATCCGGTCGGTGACCGCGAAGCCGGCGTCCTTCCGGAGCCGCTGCACCCGGCTCACCAGTTCGCGGGCCAATCCTTCGGACTCGAGCTCGGGAGTGACCACCGGGTCGAGCGCCGCGACGTAAGGGCCGTCGGCCTGCGTCAGCCAATCGCTCGCAATCTCGCGCTCGATGATCACATCTTCAGAATTGTAGGCGAACTCCCCGACCTGAGCTGACTGCCCCGCCTCGAGCCGGTCGAGGTCTTCGGAAGTCAGTTTCCCAACGGCCGCCGCCGCATGCTTTGTATCGCCACCGAATCGCTTGCCGAGCGTCTTGAAATTCGGCTTACCGCGAAGTGTCACGAGTGAATCTTGGTTCGCCACCAGAATCAATTCTTTGACATTCACCTCTTCGAGGAGCAGCGGCTGCAAGGCCATGAACTCGCGGGCGAACAGTTGGGCCCTCCCGATGGGAACCGCGACCTTCATGCGGGCGAGCGGCTGACGAACCTTGAGCTTCCCTTGCTCTCGCGCCGAACGGGCCAATGACACCAACTTTCGGACCGCGTGCATCGCCTGCGACAGCGCATCATCATCCAAAATGCTAACGATGGTGTCACGTGGTGTCGGCCACTGCGCCAGATGCACGGAGTTCCCATTGAGCGCGCGATGGAGCCAGTCGCTTTGGAACGGGGCCGCCGGGGCCAGAAGCCGCGCCACCGTGGTGAGACACTCGTGGAGCGTCGCCAGCGCCGCGGGGTCACCGCTGGGGCGGTCGGGGGCCCAGAACCGGGCGCGATTGGTCCGCACGTACCAGTTCGACAGGTCGTCCACTACGAAATCCATCAGGGCCCGGACCCCGGCGGTGACATCGTACCCCTCCCAGGCGGCAGTCACAGCGCGCACAGTATAGTCGAGACGCCCCAGAATCCAACGGTCCGACCTCTCGGTCGGGGGCTGGGGGTTCGGGGTTGGGGGCTTGTCGGCGCCGGCAGTCGAAAGTCCAGCCCCAAGCCCCAAGCCCTTAGCCTCTGGCCGCCACTCCCCAGCATAGAGCTGAAAGAACCCGTATGCGTTCCGCAGGGTGTTCAGGAACCCACCCACCGACTCGGGGATCGCCTTGAGGTCGAACCGCTTGGGGAGCCAGACTTGGCTCGACGCGAGCAGGTAGAGCCGAGTGGTGTCGGCGCCGTACTGGTCGAGGACCTTCCACGGGTCGACCACGTTCCCCTTCGACTTCGACATCTTCTGGCCCTCGACGTCGAGGACCAGTTCGTTGACGATGACGTTCCGATATGCCGGCCGGTCGAAGACGGTGGCCGCGATGGCGAGGAGGGAGTAGAACCACCCGCGCGTCTGGTCGACGCCCTCGCAGATGTAGTCGGCGACTTCGTGGGCCTTGAACTGGTCGGCGTTCTCGAACGGGTAGTGCCATTGCGCCACCGGCATCGCGCCTGAATCGAACCAGGTGTCGATCACCTCGGGGGTGCGCTTCATGGTGCCGCCGCAGCTGCACTTCCAGCTCCAGGCGTCGATGAAGGGCTTGTGGGGGTCGAAGTCCTTGGGACGCTTGCGTCCCGCGGCCTGCTCCAGCGCCTCGTAGCTCCCGATCACGGTGACGTGCTTCACGTCCTGGTCGCACACCCAGACCGGGAGGGGGGTGCCCCAGTAGCGGTCGCGCGAGAGGGCCCAATCCACGTTGTTCTCGAGCCAGCCGCCGAACCGCCCGTCGCGGATCTCGGGTGGATTCCAGTTGACCTGCTGGTTGATCTCGATCATCCGCGCCTTGACCGCGGTGGTGCGGACGAACCAGGAATCCTTGGCGAAATAGATCAGCTTGCTCGAGCAGCGCCAACAGTGGGGGTACGAATGCACGTGCTGCTCGGTCAGGAGGTGCCGTCCGTCGGTCTTCAAGCGACGGATGATGAGCTCGTTGGTCGCCTCGGCGGTGACCAGCTTCCCCTCGATCTCCGGCCACGTCGTGCCCTTGAAGGTCCCGTCGGCGGCCACCGGGCGCACCATCGCCAGGCCGTGCTCCTTCCCGGCGGCGTGGTCGTCGGAGCCGAACGCGGGGGCCATATGCACTATGCCCGAGCCGTCCTCGGCGGTCACGAACTTCCCGGGGATGACGATCGAGTGGATACCCGCTTCGGGATCGGGGACGACGTTGAGCGGCCGGGTGTAGCGAAGTCCCACCAGCGCGCGTCCCAGCACGGTCGAAAGCAGCGGCGACTCGGCGATCGCTTTCCCCTGCAGCTTGATCGCACTGGCCCGGGCCACCGCCAGCACGAGCTTCCGGCCCCCGACCTCGTACACACCGTACTCGAGTTCCGGATCGACTGCGGCGGCGACGTTGCTCGGGAGGGTCCAGGGCGTCGTGGTCCAGACGACGAGCTCCCGTCCCGAGCCATCCTCCAACGGGAAGGTGACGTAGATGCTCTTGTCGGTGATCTCTTCGTAGCCGAGGGCGAGCTCGTGGCTCGAGAGGACGGTGCCGCAGCGGGGGCAGTACGGCAGCACCCGGTGTCCCCGATAGAGCAGATCCTTCTGGTGCAGCTGTGACAGCAACCACCAGACCGACTCCACGTACTCGTTGGAGTAGGTGACGTAGGGGGCGTCGTAGTCGAGCCAGTAGCCGGTGCGCTCGGAGAGCTTTTCCCAATCACCCTTGTACTGGAAGACGCTCTCGCGGCAGAGGGCATTGAACTTCTCGACGCCGTAGGCCTCGATGTCCTTCTTGCCGGTGAAGCCGAGCTTCTTTTCGACCTCGAGCTCGACCGGGAGGCCGTGGGTGTCCCACCCCGCCTTCCGCGTCACCCGCCGGCCCTGGGCCACGCGGAAGCGGCAGATGAGGTCCTTGATGGTGCGGGAGAAGACGTGATGGATGCCCGGGCGGCCGTTGGCGGTCGGCGGCCCTTCGAAGAACACGAACGGCGCGCCCTCGGCGCGCGAACGTTGCACCTGCTGGAAGAGCTGTTCGTCCTTCCACGTGCTGAGGATCCCGTCCTCGAGCGCCGTGGCCGAGGCCGGCCAGGCGGGGTAGTGGCTCACTCCGGTCACACCTTGCGCTTGAGGACCAGTTCCGTCTGCGGATCGTTCCGCTCCACCTGGAGCTGGGCGCGGGCCTGCGAGCTCGCCTGCAGTCCCTCGACCTCGCCGAGCTGGCGCTCGAGCAGGGCGCGGAAATTGGCGAGGTAGGACGAGAATTGCCGCTGGGCGGCCTCGAAGCGTTCGCGCACCATCCGCTCCTGCTCCTCGGCGCGCGCCACCACGCGGAGCGCTTCCGCCTTGGCCTCGCGCAGGACCGCCTCGGCCTCGCGCTCCGACTGCTGCTTGGTGTCGGCGCGGAGCTGTTGGGCCGAGACCAGGGCTTCGTTCATCGCCCGCTCGCGCTCCCGGAAGGAGCGGAGTTGTTCCTGCATCCCGCGGAGCCGCTCTTCCAGCTGCGAGCGTTCGCGGAGGAGGCGGTCGACCGCCTCGGCGACGCGGGTACGGAACTCCTCGACTTGGGCGGCATCATACCCGCGGAAGGCGCGCGCGAATTCTTGTCCGCGCACGTCGTGCGGCGTGAGATTGAAGGCATCGTCGGTCATCGGTCCCTCGTTCCGAAGAGGAGAGTACCCAACCGCACCAGCGTCGCACCCTCTTCGACCGCGACACCGTAGTCTCCTGACATCCCCATGGACAGCTCGGGCAACGGGTGCCCGGAACTCCTACCCTGCTCCTGCACCGTGCGGAGCCGCTGAAAGGCGGCGCGCTGCACGCGTTCGTCGTTGGTGAACTCCGCCATCGTCATCAGCCCGCGGACGTCGATCCGGTCGAGCCCGCGGATCCGTTCGAGGAGGGCGACACACTCCGCGGGCTCCACCCCGCCCTTCTGCGGCTCGCCGGAACAGTTGACCTGGAGGAGCACCGCCTGGCGAGATCCTTCGGGAAGGCGCTTCTGGAACTCCTCGGCCAGATCGAACCGGTCGATGGAGTGAACCAGGGCGAAGCGCCAGATCACCTGCCGGACCTTGTTCCGCTGGAGCGACCCGACCAGGTGCCAGTCGACAGTGACATCGGCGGTGGCGTCCTGCTTGGGGAGCGCCTCCTGGACCCGGTTCTCGCCGACCGCATCGAGCCCGGCGGCGACCGCCGCGCGGACCGCCTCAGGACCGTGGGTCTTGGTGACCGCCACGATCCGGACCGGGTGGGTCCGGCCTCCCCTGGCTTGAGCCTCGGCGATGGTGGCCCGTACTCTCGCAAGCCGCTCAGGGAGCTCCGGAAAACCCATAACTATCTAATCTAATTGAAGTTACGGGGGGCGGGTAGGACGGGTGGTGTAGACGGGAGGAGTCGGCCGTCGAACGGTCCCGCGCAGCGGCTCAATGATTCCAAGTGCCCGCCGAGGGACGGCGGTCCTCCGCCGTCCGCACCGGGATCTCGACTCGCGGTCCCGGCCGAAGGCCGCTGGGGATCCATGCCCACGTGTCATCCTGAGGGAGCTTCAGCTCCCGAAGGATCTGCTCCGCCAAGACCGGTGCTGGTCATCGCGGACCGGTCTTCACACTCGAGATCTTTCGGGGCCCGAAGGCCCCTCAGGATGACAGCTCGCCCAGTACGATCAGTCGCTTCGCGGGGAGTGTCGTATTGGGATCCCCGCACGGACGGCGGGGGACCGCCGTCCCTCGGCGGGCTCCTTGGATGGATAAGCCGCTTCGCAGGGAGTGCTCTGGCCCTCGCCCCGGTGTCATCCTGAGGGGGCTTCAGCTCCCGAAGGATCTGCTCCGCCAAGACCGGTGCTGGTCATCGCGGACCGGTCTTCACACGCGAGATCCTTCGGGGCCTGAAGGCCCCTCAGGATGACAGCTCGCCCAGTACGATCAGCCGCTTCGCGGGCTACGGCCTCGGGATGGCCGGCGCCTGCTCCTGCAGCAGCCGCTGTCGCACCAGATCGGCCGCGGCCTGAAGCTGGGAGTCGGGGCGGATCCGGATGGCAAGCTCGAGGTACTTGAGCGCGGTCTGCCCGTCGCCCCGGCTGTCGGCCGCGACGGCGAGGACGAGGACCGGCTGCTGGAGATTGTTCGAGACCACTTCGGCCGCGCTTTCGAGCCTGCGCCGGTGCGCCATCGAATCGAGCCCCGCCCAGCGATACACCTCATCGACGAGGCGGGTGGTCGCCGGCAGGTCGACGAGCACGCCATTCAGGCTTCGGGGCGCGAAGCGGTGATCGGTGCTGTCGGGAAGCGCCGGCTCGACCATGTTGGCGAGCCCCTGCTGCACGATGTAGGGATCGAGCCCCAGAAAATCCCGCCCTGCCGAGACCGACCAAGCGATGGGGCGACGACCGAGGTTCTGCTGGATGATCCGGAGCACGCCGATGTCGTTCGGCGCGAGTACCGCACCCGCCGGGATCACATGGGCGATCGGGCCGAGCTGGACCGGGGTGTTCTCACGGACCGGGTGCAGCACGCCGACCACACCGTCGATCTCGGCGTCGGTCATCGTGTGGACCGGCCAATCGGGTCGAGCCCCCCCCAAGCCGCGCCAGATCGGCGCCGATGCCGAATCGACGAAGGTCCGCGTCGGGTGGTCCCGCAACTGCTTGAGGTACCAATTGGTCTGGGCCAGCGCGAGGCAGACGATCGTGACGTCCGGACGGAGCCCCTCCACCTCCTGGGCGTACCAGAGCGGGAAGGTGTCGTTGTCGCCAAAAGTGATGAGGATGCCGTAGGGCGGCACCGAGTTCAGCACGTCATAGGCGAAGTCCCGCGCCAGCCACGCCACCGGTCGCACGGCTCGGCTCGCTTCGGCCCAGTTGGTGCCGATCGGGATGAGGCAGAGGGCGAGCACGGCCCCCGAGGCCAGCGGCCGGATCCTTCGCCAAGGCTCAGGACGTGGGCCCGCGCCCACCGACTTGAACGTTTTCGCTGCCAGGAGCACGACGCCCATTCCCGCCCAGAGACCCCAGACCACGAAGCTCACGAGGAAGAAGTAATCGCGCTCACGCACCTCGTGCTGGCCGAAATTCGGGAAACGGTCATAGCCCAGGCTGAACCCCGGCTTGAAGTTCATGTAGGCCACGAGACCGAGGCCGGTGGTCAGGAAGAGGACCGTGAGCATCCCCCACCCCGCCCGGTCTGCCCGGCGATGGGCGACCGCGCCGAGCACGCCGAGGAGGGTGTAGAGCGCGGCAAAGGGGGCGCGGACAAACCACTCGGTGAAGCCCATCCCCCACTGCCAGAAGAAGTACTGGAAGTAGTTGACGAGCTGCAGCCCGATGATGATGGGCGAGCGGCCCGGGTTGCCCGCACCGTGCTGGACGGTGGGATCGTCGAACGGCCCGCGCAGCGGGTACTGCTTGCGGCGGATGACGTCGAGGAGGCTCTGCCAATTGTCGGGCTGAGCCTCGTTCAGGATCGGGTGCTGGCCGGCGCGGAGGTAGAGAAAGAGGTAGGAGGTGATCCCGATGACCGAGACCGCGAGCGCCACCGCGGCGAACGCACCGCGGCCGTGGGTCATCGCCCAGACCGCCGCCACGACGAAGCAGGCGGCGCCGAAGCCGCTGAGCCAGATGTTGCCCAGGCCCAACCCGATGAGGAGAAGCCAGGTGCCGGCGACGACCGCGGCCGTCGCGTGCTCCCGCGAACGCTCCGCCGGATCCTTGAGCGGCGACTCGCGCGATACGATCACGAGGAATGTCACCACCGCCGGCCCGACGAGTAGGGCCAGGAGGTGGTTCCCGATCGACAGGCCCGCGAGGTAGAGCACCAGCAGCAGGGTGCGGTCGGCCTTGGCGGTGCCGCGCTGTTCACGCCACCGGAGCATCAGCCAGCAGATGAATGAGATCACGAAGACCGCGATGGCGTACACCTCGGTCTCATTCGAATTCTGCCAGTTGGTGAAGGTGAAGGCCCCCGCGAGTGCGGCGGCACCGGCACCCAGGGGTACCAACCATCGTGGCGTTTCGGCCTCGGCGATCGCCGGGACGCGACGGAGCGCCTCCCACGCTACCAGTCCAAGGGCGGCGGTACCGGCAGCGCTCGCGACCGCCGTAAGCAGGTTGATCCGCCAGGCCCAGCTCCCCACGACCAGGAGACTGCCCCACACGTGCGCGAGCATCACCCAGAGGGGGGTACCGGGAGGATGCGGGATGCCGAGGATCTTCGACGCTGCAAGGAACTCGCCGGCATCCCAGAGCGTGACCGTCGGCGCGAGGCTGGCCACGAGGAGAGCGAGGGAGACGGCGAACAGGGCGAGGGCGAACCGCCAGCGGGCGCGAGCGGTAGGGCGGTCAGGCGGCAAGGCGGTCATGGCGTTGGGATCGGCGTCACAGTATCGGAGAGAGCGGCCGCGTCGAGGCGCGAATACGCCAGCGCGCGGCGCACCTGATCGTGATCAAGGTCCCGGTAGAGCCGGCCGCGGACGGCGAGGGCGAGCTGTCCCGTCTCCTCGCTCACCACGAAGACGAGCGCATCGGTCTCTTCGGAGAGGCCGAGCGCGGCGCGGTGGCGGGTACCGAGTGAGCGGTCGGCCAAGGGGGCCTGGGTGAGCGGCAGGATGGCGCCCGCGGCGGCGAGGCGCTCACCCCGGATGATCACCGCCCCGTCGTGCAGGGGGGACGGCGGCGTGAAGATGCTCTGCAGCAGCTCGGCCGAGACGGCGCCATCGATCGAGGTGCCGGAGGCGGCCACCTCTTCGAGCGCCGCATCGCGCTCGACCGCGATGATCGCGCCGATCGAGCTGCGTGACAGCCGCACCAGCGCCTCGGCGATCTCCTCCGCCACCGCGGCGCTGGCACCTCCCACGATGAACCGGAAGGGACGGGCCCGACCGAGCCGGGCGAGGGCCTGTCGGAGTTCGGGCTGGAAGACGACGGCGATGGCGAAGACACCGTACGTGAAGAGCGCCGAAAGGAGGTAGGTGACCATGGTGAACTTGACCAGCGAGGCGGCGAGCCACCCCGCGAGCAGCACCAGGAGTCCGAAAACGATCTGGAGGGCGCGGGTCCCGGCGAGGAAACGGAGGAGCCGGTAGATCAGGAACGCCACCAGCAGGACCTCCACGGCATCGCGCCAGTGGGGCGCGAGAAGTCTCAGTTGGTCGGGAGGCATCAGGACACTCCGAGGGCGTGGACGATGGCCAAGGCATCGCGGACCGCGGCCGGGGCGTGCACCCGGAACAGCCGGGCCCCGCGTTCGGCGGCCACCCCGCAGGCGGCCGCAGTGGCGCGATCGCGATCGTCCGCGGCGCGGCCGGAAAGTTCACCGAGGAAGCGTTTCCGGGAGAGCCCCACGAAGGTGGGGCGCCCGAGTGCCACGACCGCACCGAGCCGATCGAGCAGAACGATATTCTGGGTCGGCGTCTTGGCAAAGCCGAACCCCGGATCGACCGCGACCGCGTCGAGAGGGATCCCCGCGGCAGTGGCGCGCTCGATGGCGTCGCCCAACTCACGGCACACCGCCGGCGCCACCCCGTCGGGGTACTCGGCGTGGGTGTATGAGGCGAGCTCGGCGAAGGAGCCGCGTGAATGCATCACCACCACCCCTGCCCCCGCCTCGGCGATGACCCCCGCCATCGCCGCATCGAATCGGAGGCCGCTTACCTCATTCACGATCCACGCTCCGGCCGAGAGTGCGGCGCGAGCGACGGCGCTCTTGGTGGTGTCGATCGAGAGTGGGCCAGTGGGCCAGTGGGCCGAGAGGGCCTCGATCACGGGGATCACCCGGCGCATCTCTTCTTCTGCAGGGACCGGCACGGCGCCCGGACGGGTGGATTCCCCGCCGATGTCGAGCATCGTGGCCCCTTCGTCGAGCAGGCGGAGGGCGTGCGCCACCGCGGCGCCGGTGTTCGCGTGCGCGCCGCCATCGCTGAAGCTGTCGGGGGTGACGTTGACGATCCCGACGATGACGGGGCGGTCGAGCGGGATGGTGCCGCGCCGGGTGGGCCAGTGGGCCGGTGGGCCAGCGGGCAGGGCCAAGCCGACCGCGACGGCCAATTCCGAAAGCTCCGGCGGTAAGATCCAGGGGCGGGCGAGGGCGGAGACCCGGGCAGCGGTCCCCGCGATCAGGGCCCAGTCATCCCCGGTGAGGAGATCGAGCCCGGCGTTGAGATTCCACCGCTTGAGCGCCTCAAGGACGGGCGGGCTGATGCCCGCGACAACTAGCGCCACCGGGCCGAGTCCGTCAGCTGCGGACTCGGCCCGAGATTCATCCCAACCGTGGCCGCGAAGGAGCTCGGCGAATGCCGCGCGGCGGTGGACGGGGAGGAAGCTTGCCTTCACGCCCCCGACGGTTCGGGCGCGGGCCCGCCCAGGATCGGCGGCGCGGCTGGACGGGTGTCCGTGCGGTGGACCGGCGCCGGCGCGCCGGGCGGGGTCGACAGCGGCGGCTCTTCACGCGGCGGGAGCGGCTTGCCCGCGAGGAGCAGCGCCACATCCTCGGTGTTGAGGGTCTCGCGTTCGAGCAGGGCGAGAGCGATCCGGTCGAGCACGTCACGGTGGTCCGTGATCACCACCCGCGCGCGCGCGTGGGCCTCGTCGAGCAGCCGCTTCACTTCCTCGTCCACCATTTTGGCGGTGTGTTCCGAGACCTCGCGCCGGTGGCCGAACTCGCGGCCGAGGAAGACCTCCGCACCCCGCTCATCGACCGCCATCATCCCGACGCGGTCACTCATCCCGTACTTGGCGACCATCTGCCGGGCCAGGTCGGTGGCGTACTGGATATCGCCGCCGGCGCCGGTGGTGACTTTCTCGGGGCCGAAGACCAGCTCCTCGGCCACGCGACCGCCGAAGCTGATGGAGAGGCGCCCGAGGAGCCACTCGCGGGTGCTATTGTAGCGGTCCCTGTCCGGCAGCGAGCTCATCAGGCCGAGGGCGCGGCCGCGGGGCACGATGGTGACCTTGTGCACCGGATCGGAGCCGACGGTGTGGATCGAGACGACCGTATGGCCGGCTTCGTGGAACGCCGTGAGCTTGCGATCCTCTTCCGAGAGGACCAGGCTCCGCCGCTCGAGGCCGAGCATCAGCTTGTCCTTGGCCTCCTCGAAGTCGTGCATGTCGACCACGGACTTGTTGCCGCGCGCCGCGAGCACGGCCGCCTCGTTGACGAGGTTGGCAAGGTCGGCACCGACCATCCCCGGGGTCCCTTTCGCGACGACGTCGAGCCGCACGTCGGCGCCGAGGGGGATCTTGCGGGTGTGGACCTTGAGGATCTGTTCGCGCCCCTTGGCGTCGGGGGGATCGACCACGATCTGGCGGTCGAATCGGCCGGGCCGCAGGAGCGCGGGGTCGAGCACGTCGGGCCGGTTGGTGGCGGCGATGAGGATGACCCCGTCGTTCGACTCGAATCCGTCCATCTCGACGAGCAGTTGATTGAGCGTCTGCTCGCGCTCATCGTGTCCACCCCCGAGCCCGGCACCGCGGTGCCGGCCGACGGCGTCGATCTCGTCGATGAAGATGATGCAGGGGGCATGGGTCTTCCCCTGCTCGAAGAGGTCGCGCACGCGGCTGGCGCCGACGCCGACGAACATCTCGACGAAGTCGGAACCCGACATCGAGAAGAAGGGGCGCCCCGCCTCTCCGGCGACCGCGCGGGCAAGCAGTGTCTTGCCGGTCCCGGGGGGCCCGACCAGGAGGGCGCCCTTGGGGAGCCGCCCGCCGAGGCGGGTGAATTTGTGCGGGTCCTTGAGGAACTCGATGATCTCCTGCAGCTCGCCCTTGGCCTCGTCGGCCCCGGCCACGTCGGCGAAGGAGATCTTGGGCGTATCACCGGTGAGGAGCTTGGCCTTGCTCTTGCCGAAGCTGAAGGCGCGGTTGCCCCCCGCCTGGAGCTGGCGGATCAGGAAGAACATCAGACCGAACATCAGGAGCCACGGCAGGGTGTTGAGCAGGAAGAGTCCAATGCCGCCGGTATCCTCCTTGGCCTTTATCGGGACCCTGGAGGCTTCGAGGCGCGCGAGGAACTGCTCGCTGTCCTTGATCGGGAGGAGCACCGAGAAACCGCGCGCGGTACGCCCATCCTCCTGACGAACCGGGGCCTTGAATTCGCCCTCGATCCGACGGCCGTCGATGAAGATGACGTTCTGGATGTTGCCGGCGTCGAGCTGGGTCTGGAACGCCGTGTAGGCGAATTCCTGGATGCCACCCGCGCGCCGGCTCATGATCTGGAAGAGGAACAGCGACACCAGGATGACCAGCACCCAAAGGGCGGCGCTCCGGGAGAGGCCGGCCCAGTTGGGGCCCTGGGGACGCTGGGGAGTGCGATCGGTCATCTATTCCAAGTCCGCGATGAACGGCAAATGCCGGTACTCTTCGGCGAAGTCGAGCCCATATCCCACCAGGAAGGCGGGCGGGGCGTGGAATCCCACGAAACGGAGCTCCTTTGGAGGCTCCTGGGCGATGCGCTTGTCGAGCAGCGCCACGATGGCCAGGCTGGCGGGCTGGCGCTCCCCGAGGAGGGCCACCAGCCGATTCAGGGTCCGGCCGCTATCAATAATATCCTCAACGAGCAACACGTGCTTTCCGGCCAGGTCGATGGCCGGGTCGTAGAGCAGCCGGACGTTCCCGCTGGAGCTCTTCCCCACCCCGTAGCTCGACACCACCAGGAAGTCCAATTGGACCGGCCGCTCGATGGCGCGCACCAGGTCGGCCAGGAACAGGATGCTCCCCTTCAGGATGCCCACCATGAGCAATTCGCCGTCGGGATAGGCCGCGGCGATCTCCTTGCCCAGCTCCGTGACCCGCGTCCGGATCGTGGCGGCGTCATAGATGATGGCCTTCATCGGCTTGCCGCCGGTGCGCCTGAGGTCCTCAGGAGACATGGACATCGACACGCAGTGCCTCGGCCCCTTCGGGCGGGAGGAGTTCGGTGGAGCGACAGACGCCGGGGATCCAGACCAGGTGACCACCGGCATCGAAGAGGGGCCAGCGCGCCCGCCGTCCGGCAGGGACGCGGGCGTCCTGAAAGCAGCGGACCGCCAGCCGACGGCCGGTGCCGCCGAGCGGGGCGATCCGGTCCCCCCGACGCCAGGGACGCACCGCCAAACTATCAGGGAGGAACCACGCGGTGAACCCTCCGCGCCCCTGCAGCGCCGGCGCCGTTTCGCGCCGCCACGAGACCCGCCACCCCGCCCAGGCGGCCTCGCCGATGTCGCCGGAGAGGGTCAGCGGGACGAGCGGACCAGTAGGCAGGTCGGCTCGCACGACGAGACGGCCGAACGAGAGCTCGGCCACCCACCCGGCGCCGAGCTGGGCATACTTGCCGCTCACTCCCCCGCGGGCGAGCGCGATGGCGCGACGCGCGGCGTTCGGACCCACCACTCCGCCGGCTTGGCGCCCCAGGGACCGCACAATGCTCTCGGCGAGTACCGGCTCGCACCGCGCCACCGCCGCCGCGGAGACCGAGAGGCCCCCGGCGTCGTCACGGAATTCCAGTTCCTTCCATCCGCGAAGCACCGCGCTCCAGGCTTCGGCATTCCGGCCGGCGTCCCGCCCGGTCCGTCGGAGGTGACGATCGACGGCCGGGACCCGCTCGCGGAGCTGGGGCAGGATCGCTCCACGTACCCACGAACGAAGGTGCCGCAGATCCTCATTGGCGGGGTCGTGCCAGACCACGAGCCCCCGCTCGGCGATGTACTCGCGAAGATGCGCGCGCGGCACGCCCAGAAGCGGACGCACCAGGAGTCCGCGGCGGAGCTCCATCCCTCGGAGCCCCGTCACGCCTGTCCCCTTGAGCGAGCGCAGAAAGATGGTCTCGGCCTGGTCGTCGGCATGATGGGCGAGAAAGATCACGCTGGCATCCTCTCGGAGGGCGACTTGGCGCAACCAGCCGTGCCGGGAGGTCCGTGCCACCGTCTCGGTGGGGTACGCGTGCGCGGCGCCGAGGTGCAGATGGCCCAGGATGAAGGGGAGGTCGCAGGTCACGGCGAGCTGCTGCACCTGCTCGGCGACCTTGGCACTGTCAGGATGGATCCCGTGGTCGGCATGCACGACCAGCAATTCGAGGCCATGCTCCGCACGGGTGCGGACGAGGAGATCGAGCAGCGCCACCGAGTCGGGACCGCCCGACACCGCGACCAAGGCCCGCCCCACCGGAAGGCGGAGACGTTGCAAGACCGAGGTCAGGTGACTGGCGAGGTCCATGGTTAAATATGGGCGGATGGGCGCACGGGCGGAGGGGCGCAGGTTCGGCTTGCTGTCTTAGGCTCCGACCTAGTAGGATGAAGTCGGCAGTTCGCGACTCTCACCACCACTGAACCCAATGTCCGACTTCGAAACCCCCGTGGAAGCGCCGACCCCCCGCCCCGACCCGCTCGCCGAGCGGTTGCTGCGCGCACGAACGATCATCATCAGCGGGGAGATCAACCAGAAGCTCGCGGCCGGCATCATGGCGCAACTGCTGGCCCTGGCCGTGGAGTCGGACGACCCGATCACGATCTACCTGAACAGTCAGGGCGGTCACGTCGAGTCGGGGGACACCATCCACGACATGATCCGATACGTCAGGCCGCGTATCCGGATCGTGGGGACCGGCTGGGTGGCGAGCGCGGGGGCGCTGATCTTCGTCTCGGTCCCCAAGTCGGACCGCTACTGCCTGCCCAATACCCGCTTCCTGCTGCACCAGCCGGCGGGCGGCGCGGGGGGTACGGCGAGCGACATCGAGATCGAAGCCAAGGAGATCCTCCGGATGCGCGACCGGCTCAACAAGATCTTCGCCAAGGAGACCGGACAGACGCTCGAGAGGATCGTGGAGGATACCCACCGCAACTTCTGGCTGGACGCGGAGCCGGCCAAGGCGTACGGGCTGGTCGGATCGATCATCAAGACGATGGACGAGCTGAAGTGACCTTCTAATCCGAACCGCCTAAACCACGGAGTATCGGAGTTCCACGGAGAGGCACGGAGATGGACTTTGGGGGTGCAGGGCGAGATCTCGCCTTGCACCCCCTTCGCCATCCTCCGTGGATCTCCGTGTGCCTCCGGCTCTCCGTGGTTTAGGCTGTTGAATTCCGGAGCCAGCCGTAGACGACGTCGTCCCTCCACTCGCCAGAGTCGGTCCGCACCCGTTGCGGCAACGTCCCCTCGTACTTGAAGCCGAGGGACTCGTAGAGCCGCACCGCCCCCTGGTTCCCGCCCCAGGCGAAGAGCTCGACGCGGTGGATCTCGGGCATCTCTTCGCGCACGATACGCAGGAACTCTGCGAAGAGCTTCCGCCCGAGTCCCTGCCCCTGGTGTTCCGGGTGGACCGCGATGGTGAGTTCGCCGAGGACGTGGGCGAATTGCCGAGGCGCGAGGCGGCAGGCGTGCAGCTCACCGACGACGACCCCATCGACCAGGGCCACCACCTCCAGACCGTCCTGGGCCGCCGCCATGAACCCGGCGACGTAGGCATCGTCGACCTCGTCGGGCATCCGGGCGAGGGTCCCCTGCTCCGCGGCGGCGCGGTAGACGTCGCGGATGGCGGGCGCGTCTACAGGTCGAGCGCGACGGACCAGAGGGGTCATCCGGCAACTACCTCATTCGGAATAGCGGGGTGTTGCGTGTTGGGTGTTGGGTGTTGGGTGCGGATGCGGATGCGGATGCGGATGCGGTGACTACGGGCCGACGTGGCCGATGGTTGCACCTTGACCTGCCCCGCCCCCCGCACCCTGCACCCTGCACGAGTCAGGGAGAGAGGCGCTCCACCACCCACCCGGTTTCATCCTTTCGGTACCGCAACCGATCATGCAGCCGGCTCTCGCGTCCCTGCCAGAACTCGATCTCATCGGGCACGACGCGGAAGCCGCCCCAATGCGGCGGCAAGGGTGGATCGTCCCCGAACTTCTTCTGCATCTCGGCCACCCGGGCCTCGAGCGACGCGCGATCGGGAATGACCTGGCTCTGGTGGCTGGCCCAGGCCCCGAGCCGGGCGCCGAGGGGTCGCAACTTGAAGTAGGTCGCGGCCTCGGTCTCGGGGACCACGGTCACGTCCCCGGTGACGCGGACCTGGCGTTCGAGCTCGCGCCAGAAGAACAGCAGACAGGCGCGCGGGTGGGCGTCGAGGTCGAGCCCTTTCCGGCTCCGGAAGTCGGTGAAGAAGGCGAAGCCGCGGGCGTCCAGGCCCTTGAGGAGCACCGTGCGCGCCGAGGGAGTGCCATCCGGGCCCACGGTCGCGAGCGTCATGGCCGTGGGTTCGGCGGCCTGCGCACGCTCGGCGTCGGCGAACCAGTGCTCGAAGGCGACGATGGGATCGCCAGGGAGGTCGCCCTGGTCGAGGCGGGCCTTCTGGTATTCGATCCGAAGGGCGGCGAGATCTGTGGTCAATGGACCGGCCCGGCGTCGATGGCCGTGGTGAGGTGAAAACGGGGGATCGAGGCGTCGAAGGTCGTCCCGTCGGCGCGGACGAAATGGTAGTGCCCTTCCATCCAACCCGAAACGCCCTTGAGGACGCAGAAGGAGTTGTACTCGTGCACGGCACCGGACGCGAGCTTCGGCTGCTGGCCCACGACCCCGTCGCCGGCGACCTCCGTCTCCTCCCCCGCATCGTCGTGGATGAGCCAGCGGCGCGAGAGGAGCTGGGCCGGCGCCTTGCCGACATTCTCCAATCGCACGAAATAGGCGAAGACGAACCGCCGGTGCACCGTGTCGCTCTGTTCCGGGAGGAAGAGCGGGCGCACTGTGATCCGAATCCCTTCGGTCTCGCGGTGGTAGAAGGGGCGGTGGGGCATGCAGGAAAGTTGGGCGGTCGGGCGGTCGGGCGGTAGGGCGGTCAGGCGGTCGGGCCGGCCGTTCGGAGGGGGAACTGCCTCAGCGTATGGGTTCGGCCTCAACTGGGAGAAACGGAGCAACGAAGTCGCGGATCGATGATGTATGGTAACCGGCGCGGAGCTCCCCTTGAGACCACAAAGTCCCGTTATCCGTACCTCCGCTGTTCCGCGCCTCCCAGTTGAGGCCAAGCCCGTCCTGGTTGCGACGCTGGCCCACTTCCTATATTGAAAAATGCCCAAGAAGCTCTATTCCACCCCCGAGATCGAGGTCTCCTGGGAGCCCGATCTCTGCATCCACTCCGGGCGCTGCGTGATGGGCTCGGCGCGGGTGTTCAATCCTCGGCGCCGGCCCTGGATCGAGCTCCAGCATGAACCAGCGGAACGGATCCTGGGGATCGTGGCCAACTGCCCTTCGGGCGCGCTCAAGGCGCGGCGGTTGGGCGATGGGGAGAGGGGACGGAATGATGAGGGGACCGACCCGCGCGTTGGCGGGACCGCGGAACAGTCCGGGCAGCCGCAGAGCAAGTCCGTCTCGATGCCGGTCATCACCGCGTCGAAGAATGGTCCCCTGCTGGTCGAGTTCGCCTGCGTGGTGAAGGACGCCGAGGGAAATGTGGTGCGGGAGATCCAGAAGGGGGCATTCTGTCGGTGCGGTCAGTCGAGCACGAAGCCGTTCTGCGATGGGACGCATCGCAAGGTCGGGTTCGTGGGGTGACCAGTGACCAGTAACCTGTGACCGGGCCGAGGGGGGAGGTCTAGGTGATGGGCCCGGTGACTGGTCACCGGTCACTGGGCACCTGTCAAGGGAGAAATCGAACCCGCTCGTTGGGACTCGGCACCAAACACTCCGGCCCATTCCGCGTGAGCTTGTGGCGGTGGCGGGCGATCAGGTCGTAGAGGGGATCGCGCAGAACGCGCGGAATCAGCGCGGCAAGCCGCGCCACAACGGACCACCCCCCTCCGAGGTATCGTCCCACCGCCAACGCCGCCGCCGACCGTACCCGCACCACCTCGAGCGCCTTCTGCGCCTCATGCGCCTCCGGACTCCCTTCCACCCACACCACCGAATCCACGTTAGCAAGCTCAGGATGCCGGGCGAGGATCGGGCGCGCCGTCTCCCCCTGCAGCGCCGCAAAGCGAAGGGTCCCCCGACGGTCACGCCGGAGGACCCACTGGACGCTCGATGCGCAAAAGCCGCACGTGCCGTCGTAGAGGAGAAGCGTGGGCCGGTGGGCAAGCGGGCCGGTGGGCCAGGCGCTCCCCTCCACGCGGCCCTCCTTGCCCACTGGCCCACTGGCCCTCTGGCCCACTACGGGTGGAGCTCCTCCGGCCCCTTCCAATCCATCCCCAGGATCACCGTCACGTCCACCCGCCGGGTCGAGTCGGGGAGCGACTCGATCTTCCCCATTCCCAGGAGCTTCCGGACCTCCTCGGCGCGCTCGCGGGAGCCACGGCGAAGCACCAGGCGGGTCGAGTCGGCGGTGGTGTCGGCGTTCCCGAAGAAGACCACGTCGATCCCCTTCCGGCGGAGCACGCGGGTCCCGACCCGCGCCAATCCCTGCTTCCCCGACGCGTTCAAGACCTCGACCTCGATCCGGTCGTCCCCCTCGGGGACGGGGTAGAGATGCCCGCTCACCCGGTCCGTGCGCCCCGCGCGGATCAGCATCGCGACCGCCGCAAAGGCGACGAGCACACCGAGGACGGCGGTCGTACGGGAGCGGATCACTTGAGGGAGTTCCACAGGCGTCGGGTCGGTTCGAGAAGGGGCCAGCCGGAGCGTTCGGTCCACTGCACTCGGCGCGTCACCACATCGCGGAAGACGGCGTCGGGGTACTTGGGAAAACGCTTTGCCAGCGCGGCGCGCACCGGACGGTCGAATTTCCGTCCTGGGTCGAGAAAATCGGCGCAGTACAGCGCCTTGCCGGTCATTTTCCACTCCGCGCAGCCGACCGAGTGCCAGCGGACCGCGAGGAGGACCTCAGGATCGCGCCACGCTTTCGCATCCGCATCCGCTCGGTTCGCGGCTGCGGGTCCGTGCAGGAGCTCCTCATCCCAGTCGCACCCTGGCACCAGTCGTTGAAGTTCCTCGAGCGATGCATCGCGCAGGGCATCGTGCAGCCATCCCGCTCGACTCCATCGTTCCCGCTCGAGGGCCGGAAGTGCCATCGCCGCGCCCCACTGATCGAGGAGCGCGGCGACGCGTTGGATATGTTCGAGCCGCTTGGGGCTGACCACCGCCCAACTCGGGAGCTGGTCGACTGCCACGATGATCAGGCGCGGCAAGCCGCGCCGCAACGGAGCCGAGCGGGCCCGCGATTCATCGCGGGTTAACGCTCGGCGCGGAGCTTCCCGCCGGGGATCCGGTTCTGGGCATCGACGAAGATGACCTTCGGCACGTGGCGCCGGGCCTCGGCCTCGTCGAAGACGCCGTACGAGATGACGATGATCAGGTCGCCCGGAAGGCCCAGGCGCGCGGCCGCGCCGTTCAGCTGCATCACCCCCGAGCCGCGCAGGCCCGGGATGACGTAGGTGCTGAAGCGGTTGCCGTTGTTGACGTTCACGATCGCCACTTCCTCATGCACCACGAGGTCGGCGGCGTCGAGCAGGTCCTGGTCCACCGTGAGCGACCCCTCGTAATGGAGGTCGGCCGAAGTGATGGTGGCCCGGTGGATCTTGGACTTCATGAGGTGACGCTGCATCATGGGACTCCCTGTCCGTGGATCATGTTGTCGAGCAGACGGGTGGTCCCCACCCTGACAGCGACGCAGAGGATCGTCCCTGCCCCGGCCGTCCCGGCCGGCGTGAGCCTCTCGGGCTCCACGGTCGCAATATAATCGACCCGGATCGGTGTTTCAGCGCGCGCGAGCGCAGCCTTCACCAGCGCCTCGAGGACGTTGACGTCCCGCTCGCCCTTTTTCCACGCCTGGTGCGCGGCGCGGAGGCCGGCACTGATCAGGGCGGCGTCCTTCCGCTGACCGGGGGTGAGGAACTGGTTCCGGCTGGAGAGCGCAAGGCCGTCAGGTTCGCGCACCGTCGGCACCATCACCAGCTCGACCGGGAAGTCGAGGTCCTTCACCAGCTTCCGCACCAGGGTGAACTGCTGGATGTCCTTCTGTCCGAATACGGCGACATCGGGCTGCACCAGGTGGAAGAGCTTCGCCACCACTGTCAGGACGCCGGTGAAGTGCCCGGGCCGCACCGCCCCCTCCCAATAGCTCGACGTCGGCCCCGAGCTGACGCGCGTTTCGGCCCCCTCGGGGTACATCGCGGCGACGGTGGGGGCGAAGAGAAGATCGACCCCGCGTCGGTCGGCGAGGGTGCTGTCGCGCTCGAGGTCGCGGGGATACTTGGCGAGGTCCTCGGTGGCGCCGAACTGGAGCGGATTGACGAACACCGACATCACGACGCGCCCGGCGCGCTTCCGCGCTTCGTCCACCAGGGCGAGGTGACCATCGTGCAACGCTCCCATGGTGGGGACGAAGCCGATGGCGCGGCCAGCGGCACGCTGCTCGCGGGTCCAGGCGCGGAGGCTCGGGATGTCGGAGATCTGGAGCATGCTGGTCGCCTACAAGTTCCTCGAATTGTCATCCCGAGCAGAGCGAGGGATCTTGCCCGCGTCGATCCGACCAGTGTTCACAGAGAGGGAGCGAGTACAGAAGATCCCTCGCTCTGCTCGGGATGACAGCCGCTCCTCAATCAAAACTGTGTTCCGCCCCCGGATACTTCCCCTCCCGCACATCCTTGGCGAAGTCCCCCGCCGCCTTCTTCACCTCATCGGTCATCGACGCGTAGGTCTTGAGGAACTTCGGCTTGAAGCCCTCGTTGAGCCCCAGCATATCGTGGAGCACCAGCACCTGCCCGTCGCAGTCGGGGCCGGCACCGATGCCGATGGTCGGCACTGCCAGCTTCTCGGTGACCCTCTTCGCCAGCGCGCGGGGGATCAGCTCGAGCACCATCGAGAAGACCCCCGCGTCTTCGATGAGGACCGCCTCGCTCATCAACCGCTCCGCCTGGGCGCTCTCCCGTCCCTGCACGCGGTAGCCACCGAGTTGGTGCACCGACTGCGGAGTGAGGCCAAGGTGGCCCATCACCGGGATACCGACATCGACGAGCGCCTTGATCACCGGCACCATCGCGCGGCCTCCTTCGAGCTTCACCGCGGTCGCCCCTGTTTCGGCCAGGACCCGTCCCGCGTTCCGGATAGCCTCGGGGACCGAGACCTGGTACGACAGGAACGGCATGTCGACCACGACCACCGCGTCGGGGGCGCCTTTCCGCACCGCCGTGGCGTGGTAGATCATCTGGTCCAGCGTGGCGCCGAGGGTGGTGTCGTTGCCGCCGAGCACCTGGTGCACCGAATCGCCGACGAGGAGGATGTCGACGTAGGGTGACAGGAGCCTGGCGAACAACGCGTCGTAGCAGGTGAGCATCACGAGCTTCCGCCCGGCGATGGTCGCGGCATGGATGTCGTGGATCGTCTTGACCCGGGTCTCAGCGCTCATAGGCTTTCAGCTCCTTCAGCTCCCGTTTCCACCAGTCGCGGTCGGCCAGCCCAGGGTGCGGCAGGGTCAGTCCCGGTTCGTCCAGCTGGAGATCGCCGTAGCGCACCAGGTCGAGGTCGAGGGTCCGCGGGCCCCAGCGGTCGGGACCGCGCACCCTGCCGGTCTGCCGCTCGATCTCGAGGCACGCCTCGAGCAGGATGCGCGGCGGCAGGGTGGTCTCGAGCAGCACCATCTGATTCAGGTAGTGCGGCTGGGGAATATCGCCCAATGGGGCGGTCTCCTCCACGGTCGAGGTCCCCAGCGTCGTCGTGCCGGGGAGCGCCCCGAGACGTTCCCGCGCCCAGGCGAGGAACTCCTCCCGCTCGCCGAGGTTGCTGCCCAGCGCGATCCACGCGAGGGCGGTCGTGCTCACGTGCCGGCGGCGAAGTGGCGGGCAAGCGCCTGCAGGTACGTGGCGACCCCTTCGAGCTCGCGGATGGCGCGTTCCAGGTCGAACTGACCTTCGGCGGCCTCCGTGGCCTGGCGCGCGAGGGCGTTGGTCTCCTCGCGACTGCGGTAGGAGATCAGCGCCAGATCCTCGATCTGCTGACGGAGCTTGCGGAAGCTCACATCCTGCAATGCCGCGGCCTCGGCGATGCGCTGGGCGTACTGCCCCGCGCCCGAGGTGGACTCGACGATGGCACCGAGGGCGCTGACCGCGGCACCCGAGAGCTCCTCGACCCCCTGCACCACCGCCTGCCCCTTCCGCATCTGCTCGGAGATCTCGGCCACCGACCGCTGGATCTGCCCCACGAGCGTCCCCGCCTCGACCGACGACTGGGTGCTCTGCACCGCCAGCTGCCGGACCTCACCCGCGACGACGGCGAATCCCTTGCCATGCGCCCCGGCGCGGGCCGCCTCGATGGCGGCGTTGAGCGCGATGAGGTTGGTGAGGTCGGCGATCTCCTTGATCGACCCGATGAAGCCGGTGATCTTGCGCGTCACGAGGCCGAGTTCGGTGACCTGGCGCGAACTGGCGGCCACGAACTCCTTCAACTGCACCAGTCGCTCGAGCGCGTCGCGGATGGAATCGCGATTCTGCGCGGCGGTGGCGCTCGCCTCCATGCTGACCTGGTGTGCCTCGGCGCCGTCCTTGGAGATCTGGCGGGCCGCGGTGGCGAGCGTCTCAGTCGCCTCCAGGCCACCGACCACGAAGGCGTCCTGCTCGCCGAGCTGGCCTCGGATGGCGCGGGCCGCTTCGGCCACCTTGATGGCAGAGTCGCGGACCCCGTCCGTGGCGCGCGCGAGGGCGCGGACCTGCTTGCCGATCCGATCCACCGTCTCCATCAGAGGGCGGCGCAGTTCGGCGAGGTGCACCGCGGTGGCGAGTTGCTGCGCGAAGGCCTGGACCGTGGCCAGCTCCTTCGTCTTGTAGACATTCCGGTTGTGGTGCTCCACCTCGAGGAGTCCGACCGGTTCCTCCCCGAACACCAGCGGGACCACCAGGCAGCTCTGGGCCCACGGGGAGGGAGCGTCGACCCGGTCGTCGCGCGAGGCGTCGCTGATGACCACCGGCTCCCCGGTCTCCAGCGCCAGAGTGCGCAGGGCGTCCCAGTTGGGCACGGCACCGCGGTCGGCGCGTCCCTCCGCCCCACGGTAGAGCAGCTCCGCCCGCCCGCCTTGGAATCGCATCACGCGGAAGTCGCCCCAATCGAGGAGCCGGTTCGCCATGATCTCGATCTGGGAGCAGCTGTCCTCCAGCGAGGCGCTGGAGGAGACCTGGCGCTCGCGCATGTGGACTTTGCTCAGCTCCTCCGCGCCGATCGCCTCTTCCAGGATGGTCTTGGTGAGGAGGCCGAGGACGGCGAGCATCGCGAGCACCGTGGCCCACCCGGGGGGAGCAAGGGCCACCATCGAGGCGGTGGTGACGACCGCGCCGGCCACCGTGAGGAGGTAGGAGACCACCTCATAACGGAGGATGAGGAGCCGCTCGTCGAGCAGCAGCTTCTGCCGGAGCAGGAGCGAGGCGTAAAAGAGGGTGCGACTGGTGAAGAGGTAGCCCCCCGCGAGCGCGAGTCCCGCCGGGAGGAAATCAAGACTGAAGCTCTGGACGCCGGTGAGATCGCGCACGAAGGCGTACGCGCCGAACGCCGCGATGATGGCGAGCGCTTCGCGACCGGCGTTGATGAAGGCGAAGCGGGAGGGCTTCCGGTGCCAGGCCCAGTCGGCGAGGAAGGTGCCGAAGCCGGCGGCCAGCGCGACCGGCGCAGCGCCGACGAGCACCGCCCCGGTAAGGAGCGGGATCCCGATCTGGGTGAGGTAGGAGTACTTGCTGAGCGGGATCGGAAAGAGCCGGAGGACCGCGACCGCCACGATGAGCCCCAACGTGGCCAGTGGTCGATCGAGCCACGACGGGTCGACCGCACAGGTGGCGAGGGTGGCGAGCACGCCGGCCCATGCCACCATTCGGGGATAATGCGATACGATCGGTCGGACCGGGATCCTCACGCCGCCCTCTCATCGAGCGCGGCTCGGAGGCCGCGCAGGAATGCTTCAGCGCCCGCAGGCCCTTCACGCTCGAGCCGGTCCACCAGGGCGCTGCCCACCACGACACCATCGGCCAGCCGGGCCACCTGCCGCGCCTGATCGGCGGTCGAGATGCCGAATCCGACCACGATCGGAAGATCGGTGGCCGCGCGCACTCGCGCTACCGTCTCCCCCAGGTCGGCGGCCACCGCGGCGCTCGCCCCCGTCACGCCCAGCCGGGCCACCACGTACACGAAGCCGCGCGCTCCAGCGAGCGTGGTGACGACCCGCGCCGCGGGCGTGGTCGGCGCCACCAGCCGGATGAGGTCGAGCGACGAGGCGGCGAGTGCCCCCTCGACCCCGGCGTCGGCGCCGGCGGGAAGGTCGGTCAGGAGGAGCCCCGCGATGCCCAGCTGGGTCGCGTCGCGAAGGAAGCGCGTGAGGCCATATCGGCGGACAGGATTGAAATAACTGAACAGCACCACCGGACGCTCGAGCCGCGCTTCGGCGACGAGCGCGAGGGTGCGTTCGAGGGTCATCCCCTGCTGCAGCGCGGTGAAGGTCGAGCGCTGGATGACCGGACCGTCGGCCAACGGGTCACTGAACGGCACCCCGACCTCGATGATGTCGCTGTGGGCCGCCGAGCGCCGCAAGGCATCGAGCGACAGCTGGGGTGTCGGGTGGCCGGCGGTGAGATAGGGAATGAGCGCGGTGCGACCGCGGGCGCGGAGATCGCGCCACGCGGTGGAGAGCCGAAGATCAGACAAAGTAGTCGCCGACCGTGAGTCCGTAGCGATCCGAGGTGGTGACCTTCACGATGGTGCGGGTGAACTGCCCCGCCGCGTCCCGCTCGGCGAGATTCACCAGCAGCCCGGGCGGGAGAAGGATGCCGCCGGTCGGGTCGAGCGCCAGCCGCACCATCGGCCGGTTCAGGAAGGTGGGGTCGGGATTGGCCCCGGCCACGATGCCGACCTCGAAGGTGTCGAGGACGACGCAGGTCCCCACCGGATAAATGCCGAGGAGATTGATGAGCGCCTTCACCATCACCCGATCGTAGCCGCGGCGCGGATTCTCCCACATCTCCTTGAGCACCTTGTCCGACGCGATCGGCACCGTCTGGTAGCTGCGGCGCGTGGTGGCGGCGTCGTACCCGTCGGCCACTGCCACGAGGCGGCTGTAGGTGCCCTGCTCGCGCGGACGGATGACGCGCGGGTAGCCGGTGAGATCGGTCTTCATATGATGCTCCGCCGCCACCAGCACCGAGCGATAGGGCACCTCGCCGTACCCCTTGAGTCCGAAGAGCGTCATCACGCCGAGCCAGGGATGGGCCTGCATCATCTTCCACTCCTCCTCGTCGAGGCCCCCATTCTTGTTGAGGATCTCGAGGGGGACGCGGGCCTTGCCGATGTCGTGCAGCAGCGCGGCAAGGCCGAGGTCGTACAACTGCTTCTTCTGGAGGCCGAGCTTCTTGCCGACGGCCACCGAGAAGATGCAGACGTTGACCGAGTGAGTGAACGTATACTCGTCGTAGTCGCGGATGGTGGTGAGTCCCATCACCGAGGTCTCGTTGGTGAGCACCTGGTCGACGATGGACTGCACCGCCCGTTTCATCTTCTTGACGCTGACCGCGCGTCCCATGCGGGCGCCGGTCATCACTTCCTTGGTGACCGCGACCCCTTGCGAGTAGCAGCGTTTGGCGGCCTGCTTGGCGGCCTCGGCGTCGTCGGTGAAGTCCTGCCCTTCGGACTCGGATTCGATGAAGATGTGCTGGACCCCGGCTGCTTCGAGGCGGGCACGGAGGTCGTCGAACTTGGACTGGCCTGCCGCCGGCACCTTGCCCGCCTGCGCGACCATGAGCGCCAGGAAGGCCTGCCACTCGCGCCGCTGGGCGCCGTCGTCCATCCGCACCGCCCCGATGCCGAATTCGCGGAACATGCCGAGGACGGCGCTGAACGCGGCGTAGTTGTCGAGTTCGAGCCGGAGCCGGAGGGAATTCACGAACAGGAACTCGCCCATGACCCGGATCTCGAGCTCATGCTCGGAGGCGAGGAGGGCGAGCGCACCCTGGTGGAGTTCATCGAGGGCGCGCTGGGTGGTGGCGTTCTCGAGCGGGTAGAGTTTGAGCGCGCGCTGCGCGCCGTGGACGTGGAGCAGCAGCGCGCGGCCGCTCTGGCGGAGCGCGCTGTCATCGGTGGCGGCCGAGGTGATGGCCACCGAGGCGCGGCTGGTCGGGCGCTTCTCGTCGTTCATCCGGCCACCTCGCGCAGGGCACGGGCCGCGGCGTTCCGCACCACGACCTCCTTGTCCTGGGCCGCCTTTTCGATCACCGCGCGCGCCTGAGGAGTCTTCATCCGCGCCAGCGCCATCACCGCGCAAGCGCGGGTCTCGGGGGCGAACTTCTTCTTGAAGAACCCGCCTCCAGCGCCGACGATGTCGCCCAAAGGGCCCAGCGCCGCACCGCCGGCGATGCGCGCATACGCCTCGAAGAAGGCCTGCCGCTCGGTGAGGTCGACGCTCTCGATGTTCTTGCCGAGGACCATCGTCTCGACCGTCTTGAGAGCGCCCTTGTAGGCCTTGTCCGCCACGACCCGCACCGTGAAGAGGCGGACCTCGCGGTCGGCATCGACCAACCCCTTCTCGATCGCCTGCAGCGCGCCGGGAGAACCGATGGCGCCGAGGCCCTGCGCCGACGCGAGACGGATGGCAGGATCAGGGTGCTGGAGCGCCTGCCCCAGTCCGGCCACCGCCGATTGCATCTTGAGACGCCCGGCGAGGGCCACGGCCCCGGGCAGCGCGGCGCTCTCGGGGGTACTGAGGATCTTGTGCACATCGGCGGGGAAGCTCTCGGCCAGGCGGGTGACCACGCGCTCGAGCATCTGGCGCACCTGCTCCCTGGTGAGCTTCGGCAGCCAGGCGAGCACCGGCTCGAGCGCGGTGCCGCGGAGCTCGCGGAAGAGCTCGGCCAAGTCGGCCTCGGGAGGCGGGTTCACCGCTTCCTCGATGGCTTGGAGCATCTCCTCCACCACCGCCGGCTCCGAAAGCACCGCCGCGAACTGGTCGAGCCGGTCGCGGTGCGGGATCTCGAGGTTCCGCGCACGGAGCGCCAGCACCTTCGCCTCGCGCAACATCTCGGCCACCGCCCGCAGGTCCCCCGCCGCCATCAGGTAGGGCGGGAAGCTCTCGAGGATGCTGAGGATCTCCTCGCGCACGTCGTGGGCGGTCTGAGTCTCGAACAGGTCGTACAGGATCCCCATCGCGTTGGCACGGAGGTCCTGAGAGTACTCGTGCCCGACCTGCTCCTTGATGTAGGCCACCTCGGCCTCATCGAGGAAATAGAGGGTGCTGTCGAAATCCTCGAGCCGGACGACCTGCGACTTGTTGACCGCCTCGTCGGCCTCCTCCTGCACCGCCTGCTGACGCGCCGAGCGCTGCGCCTCCACGTCGTCGGCCGGGGCCGAGGACATGAGCCCCGGTGTCCCCTCTGCCTGCACCGTGGCGACGCCTTCCTGGAGGACCTCGACGAACTGATAGTGAAGGTACTGGAAGTCGTATTCCCAGAGCAGCGTCAGGAGGTCGTCCTCGGCGTCGCCGGAGAGGGTCCGCGCCTTGTTGATCACCTCGAGGAAGGGGGTCAACTCCTCGTCCTCGACGCCCGGCCGGAGCTGGAGCGAGCGGATCCCGTCCTTGAAGAGGAGCCAGGCGATGCTCTCTTGCTTGGAGTTGACCGAGTACACGGTCTGCCCTTCCCAGATGAGCGAGGCCTCGTTGACCGCGATGTTGACCTCGCCGACCGCTTCCCACATCGGCTTGAAGGCCGCCCGTGTCGCATCGACCGCCCGCTGGTAGATCGGGTTGTTGGGGAGGTACATCGCGGTAGCGCGGATCGCCTTCATGAACGTGCGCAGCGCCTCCTCGAGGAGCTGTGGATGCATCGGAAGGGGATTGCCATCGGGACCGACGGGCGG
>JBDSIR010000099.1:0-56290 GCA_039917855.1 Gemmatimonadales bacterium
CCCGACATCACCTTCATTCTCGAACGCCCTCGCGACGATGGGCACGGCGATTGGGCCACCAACCTCGCCATGGCGCTCGCCAAGCCGCTCAAGCGGAAGCCGCGGGATCTGGCCGAGGAGATCGTCAAGCAACTGGCGCTTCCCGCCGGCGCCATCGCCAAGACCGAGATCGCCGGCCCTGGCTTCATCAACTTCTGGCTGGCCCAGGACGCGCTGGCCGATCACCTGCGCACCATCATCGCGACGGGGGCGGGGTACGGTCGTCACGCCTTCGGGAGCGGAATCCGCGTCAACGTCGAGTTCGTCTCGGCCAACCCGACCGGGCCGCTCCACGTCGGTCACGGCCGCGGTGCCGCGCTCGGCGACGGCATCGCCGCGCTGCTCGAGTGGACCGGGCACGACGTCACCCGCGAGTTCTATAACAACGACGCCGGCGTCCAGATCGACAAACTTGGCGTGAGCCTCTGGGCGCGCGTGCAGGAGGCGGTGGGTCGCTCCTTCACCCTCCCCGAAGGCGGGTACCACGGCGAGTACATGAAGGAAGCGGCGCAGAAGGTCCTCGCCGCCGAGGGCAAGGCATTCGCCGATCTCCCCGAGTCCGAAGGGACCAAACGCTGCCGCGCGGCGGCGCTCAAGCTGATGCGGGAGGACCAGGACACCGACCTCGCCACCTTCGGTGTGCGTTTCGCGGTCATGTCGAGCGAGCAGGGCATTCGCGACGCGGGCAAAGTCGAGGCGACCCTCAAGCTCCTGGCCGAGAAGGGGCTGACCTTCGAGGAGGACGGGGCGCTCTGGATCCGCACCACCGCCTGGGGCGACGACAAGGACCGCGTCCTCCGCAAGAGCGACGGGTCGCTGACCTACTTCGTGCCCGACATCGCGTACCACATCGACAAGCACGAGCGCGGATTCCATCGCGCCATCGACCTCTGGGGCGCCGACCACCACGGTTACGTGCCCCGGATGCGGGGGGCGATGATGGCGCTTGGCTACGGTCCTGACTTCTTCGAGGCCGAGATCGTGCAGCTGGTCAAGGTGGTGCGGGGCGGGGAGGAGGTGCGGATGTCGAAGCGGAGCGGCGAGTTCGTGACGCTCCGCGACCTGATCGAGTGGGCCGGCGTCGATGCCGCGCGCTACTTCTTCCTCATGCGTCGTGGCGACAGCCCATTCACCTTCGATCTTGATCTGGCGCGGAGCCAGACCGACGAGAACCCGGTCTTCTACGTCCAGATGGCCCACGCGCGGCTTACCGGCCTCTTCCGGGTGGCGGAGCGCGAGGTCACATCGGCCGATCCGGCCCAGGCTACGATGGCCGGCTTGCCGGCGCCGCAGGACCAGGAGCTGCTCAAGAAGCTGATCGCCTTCCCCGACATCGTTTCCGGCGCGTCGCGCGCGCTGGAGCCGCATCGGATCACCGGGTATCTGGAAGAACTATCCCGTATAGCGCACGGGTGGTACCATCACTGCCGGGTCCTCGGCGAGCCGCCTGCCGTCGAGCAGTCCCGCCTTGTCCTTGCCCGTGCGGCGCGCCAGGTGCTGGCCAACGGCCTCGCATTGCTCGGACTCTCCGCTCCCGACCGGATGTAAGATGCCGCTCCTCGTCGTCGGTTCCGTGGCACTCGATTCGATCCACACCCCATTCGGCGAGACCGCCGATGCCCTGGGGGGATCTGCCGTCTTCTTCTCGGTGGCCGCCGCGGTGCTCTCGAAGGTGAAGGTGGTCGGCGTCATCGGGAGCGACTATCCGGTGGCCCAGCTCGAGGCGCTCGCCTCGCGCGGCATCGACTGGAGCGGCGTCGAGAGGGCGGAAGGGGAGAGCTTTCGCTGGAAGGGGAAGTATTCCTACGACCTGCAGAGCCGGGAGACCCTCGAGACCCGCCTCGGCGTCTTCGCCGACTTCCAGCCCAAACTTCCCGACTCCTTCCGGACGGCCGACTATCTCTTTCTCGGCAACATCGATCCCGAGCTGCAGCTCGGCGTGCTGAGCCAGATCACGGCGCCCAAGCTGGTCGCCTGCGACACGATGAACTACTGGATCAAGTCCAAAAAGGACGTCCTCCTCCAGCTGTTGCGCGAGGTCGACATCCTGCTGGTCAACGACGCCGAGGCGCGCGAACTCTCTGGGGATTGGAACATCCACCGCGCCGGACGCTGGATCCTCGGCAAGGGACCGAAGCGCGTGGTCATCAAGCAGGGGGAATACGGCGCGCTGATGATGGAGAAGGACAGCACCTTCTGGGTCCCCGCCTTCCCGCTCGAGGAGGTCTTCGACCCGACCGGGGCGGGGGACGCCTTTGCCGGCGGGTTCATGGGCTACGTCGCCCGCACCGGCGATCTCTCCGACGACAACCTCCGCCGCGCGATGCTGTACGGCTCGGCGATGGGGGGCTTCGCGGTCGAGAAGTTCGGGATCGCCGGCTTCGACGGCGTCACGCTCGAACAGGTGCACCGACGGGTCCAGGGGATCAAGCGCCTGATGCACGTCACCCTTCCGGAGCAGATCGCGTGACCGAGCGTCAGTACGCCGCTGCCGGCGTCGACCTCGCCGCCGCGGACGACGCCAAGGCCCGGATCGGGCGGCTCGTCGCGGGGACCCGTACCTCCCTCTCGGTGGGTCAGGTCGGTTCCTTCGGCGGGATGCTCCGGGTACCGGGCGGGATGAAGAAGCCGGTGCTGGTGATGAGCACGGATGGGGTCGGCACCAAGGTCCTGGTCGCGGTGCAGGCTGGCAAGCTCGACACTGTGGGCGAATGCCTGGTGAACCATTCGGTCAACGACATCCTGGTGCACGGCGCGCGGCCGATCGCGTTCCAGGACTACGTCGCCGGCGCCTCGCTCGACGCGGCGATGATGGCGAGCATCGTCGAAGGGGTGGCCCGGGCCTGCCGAGCGCACCAGATGGCGCTCACCGGCGGCGAGACGGCGGCCATGCCGGGGCTCTATCAGCAGGGTCATTTCGACCTGGCCGGCACGATCGTAGGGGTGGTCGAGGAGGACGAGGCGCTCCACGGCGATCGGATCGTCCCGGGCGACGTCCTGCTGGCCTATTCCTCCACGGGTCTTCACACCAACGGATATACCCTGGCCCGGCGCATCATTTTCGACGTCCTGAAGCTGCAAGTCGATGCCCTGCTTGGAGATACGGGCCAGACCGTAGCTGAGTCACTGCTCGCCGTGCACCGGAGCTACGCCGGCGCGGTGATGCCCGTCATCTCCCGGATCCACGGGATTGCCCATATCACAGGGGGGGGCATCCCGGGTAACTTGGTCCGGGTCCTCCCCGAAGGGTGCGAGGCGGTGGTAGACTCCACCAGTTGGGGCCTCCCCCCGTTGTTCCGGCTGTTGCAGGTGGGCGGCAAGGTTGCGACCGAGGAGATGCGGGACGTCTTCAACCTCGGCGTCGGCCTGATCGCCGTATTACCCGCGAAAGATGTGGACGCGGCGTGTTCTGCCGCCCGTGGGGCCGGTGTCGAGACGTGGGTCTGCGGCGAGGTGCGCCGCGGTCCCCGAATAGTGCGATTCACCCCCTGAACCTGGAGTCACGATGAATCCGATCCGGACCTGTTCGACCCTGGCCGCGGTGCTCGCGCTGGCGGCGACCCCGCTGGCAGCGCAGAACCCCGAATGCGCGCCCTACACTGGCGTGAGCCAGGCCGAAAATGTCTGCAACGCGGCGGTGGACGCGACTCGGTACTTCCATCCCCTGATGGGTCTCGCGATCTCCGGGGGTAACCCGGTGGTCGGCTCGTTCCGGACCCTCGGAGGCCTCGGCCACCTGAGCATCGGCCTCCGCGCCACCGCGTTCGAGGCTACGGTTCCGGACCTGGCCTACGACGGCTCGTCCGCCACCGTCCCTTCGGGTGGCAAGGTCCCCCTCGGTGCGCCGACCATCGACGCCGCGCTCGGTCTCTTCAACGGGATGTCGAACGGCCTGCTCTCGGTCGACCTCCTCGGCAGCGTGGTGGCGGTCCCGAACAACGTCGCCAACCTCACCGTCGACCCTGATGCCAGCACCCTGGGCGATTTCGCCTACAAGATCGGCTACGGCGCCCGGGTCGGGATCTTCCGCGGCGGCTTCCCGATCCCGTCGATCGGCGTGTCGTACATGAAGCGCTCCATCCCGACCGTGCAGTACGGTGACGTCGCGCTCGGCGACGACTACAGCTACCGGATCGGACTCGACGCCACCAACCTCCGCCTCACGGCGGGATGGCGCCTGGCCCTGTTCGACATCGGCGTCGGCGTCGGCAAGGACAAGTACACCGGCGACGCGCAGGTGAAGTTCAAGCACCCGATCACCCTCGCCACCGAGACGATCGACATCAGCCTCGACAATTCGCGCACCACGCTCTTCGCCGATCTCGGGATCAACCTGGGCCCCCTCAAGGTCGCCGGGGAAGTGGGACTGCAGACCAAGGACGATCTCAATACCACTTCGGACTTCCAGGGGATCGACGTCAACGAAGGGCTGAAGTACGCATCGGTCGGCGTTCGGTTCCAGTTCTGACGGCGTGACCGAAGCGCAGTCGATGCAGTACGCCCTCAGCCTCGCATCGCGGGGCTGGGGGCGTGTGTCTCCCAATCCACTGGTGGGCGCCGTCCTGCTCCAGGACGGCCAGATCGTCGGCGAGGGGTGGCATGCCGAGTATGGCGGACCCCATGCGGAGCGGGTAGCCCTCGATCAGGCGGGTGCGCGAACCCATGGCGCCACCGCGATCGTCACGCTCGAACCATGCGCGCACCAGGGGAAACGACCTCCCTGCGCGCAGGCGCTGATCGCGGCGGGGGTGCGCCGGGTCGTGGCCGCGGTGGCCGACCCCAACCCGGAAGCGGCGGGGGGCGCGGCAGTACTTCGGGCCGCGGGGGTCGAAGTCGAGGTCGGCCTGCTTGACGTGGAGGCCACTCGGCTCAATGCGCCCTTCTTCAGCCGCTTCTCCCGCCCCGAGCGTCCCTGGGTGGCGCTCAAGCTCGCCACGTCGACCGACAACGCCATCGCCCGTGCCGACCGCCGTCGCCGCCAGCTGAGCGGCCCCGAGGCCCAGGCCTGGGTCCATTGGCTCCGCGCCGGGTTCGATGCGATCGGCATCGGTGGCGCCACCGCGATGGCGGACGATCCCGCCCTTACCGTGCGCGGATCGCTCCAGCCGCGGATCGCGCCGGCCCGGGTCATCTTCGCCGGCCAGACCAAGTTGCCGCCCGACCTCAAGCTCCTCAACGGGAGCGAGCCTCGCGTCATCGTGCTCGAGGGGGTCGCGGGGGACGACCAGTCGCTCCTCGACGCGCTCCGTCGGCTCAAGGAGGATGGAAACATCGGGTCGTTACTGGTGGAGGGAGGGGGGCGCCTGGCGGCGGCGCTTGTGCGGGCGGAGGCGGTGGACCGGTTCTACTGGATCCGCACCCCCCACCGGCTCGGCGCCGAGGCCGTGCCCGCCTTCCCGGGGCTCCCCGGGGCCCCCGAAGTGCTCCCCGGGCGGTGGGAGGAGACCGAGCGTAAGTCGCTTGGGGAGGATACCTTACACGTCATGGAACGGGTCTGATGTTCACCGGGATGATCAGTTCGGTGGGGGTCGTGGAGCGGGTGGAGCAGGGTTCCGGTGGGGTGACTTTCCGGATCGCTGCCCCGTACCAGGACCTGGTGGTCGGAGAGAGCATTTCGATCGATGGCGCGTGCCTGACGGTGGAACAATTCGGCGCGGGATGGTTCTCGACCCACATCGTGGGGACCTCCCTCGAGCGGACCGCGTTCGGCGGCTATGACGAGGGGCGGAAGGTGAATCTCGAACGTGCGCTCGCCGTGGGGGACCGTCTGGGTGGGCATCTCGTGTCGGGGCACGTGGACGGCGTGGGGCGGGTGACCGGGAGTGCGGCGGCGGGAGATGCCTGGCTGGTCGATCTCACGCTTCCCCCGGAGGTGGCCGAGGTGACGATCCCCTTGGGTTCGATCACGGTGAACGGAGTGAGCCTCACCGTGAACGCATTGCCCTTCCCGGGGGTATGTCAGGTGTCGCTCATCCCCCACACCCGCGCGGTGACCACGCTCGGCACGCTCGCGGTGGGTGACGCCGTGCACCTCGAGGGCGACATGGTGGGGAAGTACGTGCGGCAGTTCGTGGCTCCTTGGCAGGCGAAGTAACAGGGCGCCTGGCGCCTCGAGCCTAGCGAGGCAGGGCGGGATCTCGATTTCACCTCTCCAGGCGCCAGGTTCACGGCGCATCGTGGGCAGATAGAGAAAGCGGACATGGCATTCGGCACCATCGAGCAGGCGATCGACGACCTGCGCAACGGCAACATCATCGTCGTGGCCGACGATCAGGACCGCGAGAATGAGGGCGACCTCATCTGCGCGGCGGAGCTCGTTACGCCCGAGATGGTCAATTTCATGGCGACCCACGGTCGCGGGCTCATCTGCCTCGCGCTCACCAGCGAGCGCTGCGACCAGCTCGGCCTCCCGCCGATGACGAAACAGAACACCGAGTCGCTGGGCACCGCGTTCACCGTGAGCGTGGATGCGGACAGGCGTTTCGGCGTGGGCACCGGCATCTCCGCCAGCGACCGCGCCACCACGATCCACGTCGCGATCAACCCCGCCACCCGGCCCGAGGATCTGCGCCGTCCGGGTCACGTCTTTCCGCTCCGCGCTCGGAATGGCGGCGTGTTGCAGCGGGTGGGGCATACCGAGGCGGCCGTGGACATGGCGCGGTTGGCGGGCCTCAATCCCGCCGGCGTGATCTGTGAGATCCTGGCCGAGGACGGCACGATGGCCCGGCGCGAGGAACTCGGGCGCTTTGCCGAGCGGCACGGTCTTACCTTTGTGACCGTGGCCGACCTCGTGGCCTACCGTCTCCGCACCGAGCGCCTGGTGCACCGCGTCGCCGAGGCGCGGCTGCCGACCGAGTTCGGCGAGTTCCAGGTGATCGGCTACCGGAACGACGTCGACAGCGCCGAGCATGTGGCGCTGGTGCACGGCGAGGTGGCGGGACATCCCGACGTACTGGTGCGAATGCACTCCAAGTGCCTCACCGGGGATGTGTTCCATTCGCTCCGCTGCGACTGCGGACCCCAGCTGCACGCCGCGATGGAGCGGATCATCCGGGAAGGGCGCGGGGTCATCGTCTACCTCGACCAGGAAGGCCGGGGGATCGGGCTCCTGAACAAGCTCAAGGCCTATTCGCTCCAGGACGGCGGCAACGACACCGTCGAGGCCAACGAGCGCCTCGGCTTCGCACCCGACCTCCGGAACTACGGCATCGGAGCGCAGATCCTGCGCGACCTGGGATTGTCGGCGATCCGGATCATGACCAACAATCCGCGGAAGCTGGTGGGGCTCGAAGGGTACGGGCTCACCGTCACCGGCCGCGTACCATTGACAACCGAGCCCACGTCCGAGAACCGCGATTACCTCGCGGTGAAGCGGGACAAGCTGGGCCATCTTCTTCCGCACTGAGATCCTCCGTGTCCGAGTACGACGGCCAGCTCCGCCCGATCGGGCGGGTGGCGATCATCGTCACCCGCTATAACGAAGTGGTGACCGGGAAGCTCCTCGCCGGTGCACGGGAGTGCTGCCGGAGCGCGGGCGTGCCCGATGACCAGGTCGATGTGGTCTGGGTCCCGGGCGCCTTCGAGCTCGGCGTCACCGCCCTCGCCGCGGCACGCTCGGGGCGGTACAGCGCGCTGGTGGCGCTCGGCGTCGTGATCCGCGGTGAGACGCCGCATTTCGATTACGTGGCAGGGGAAGCCAGCCGCCAGATCGGAAGCGTGGCGCTCGAGACGGGAGTGCCGATCGGTTTCGGCCTGCTCACGACCGAGGATCTCGATCAGGCGCTGGCGCGCGCCGGCGGCGACGCGGGGAACAAGGGGCAGGAGGCGTGCGAGGCAGCGCTCCGCGCGGCCGATGTGGTCCGCCAGCTGCGGGAGGCCCGATGAAGGGCTTCGAGGCGAAGGCGCGGGCCCGCGCGGTCCAGATCCTGTACGCGTGGGAGGTCGGCGGCGGCGGTCAGGTCCCGATCGTGAGTGCCGGGCTCATCCGCCTGGCCGAACACCCGGTGGCGATGGTGGATCAAGTGGCTCCAGCGGAAGCGATGGCGACCGCCATCGTGGCGGACGTGGGTGCCCTCGATGCCCGGGCGGCGCAGGCCGCCGAGAACTGGCGCTGGGACCGGATCGGGGTCCTGGAGCGCAATATCCTCCGCTTGGGCGTGTGGGAACTCACCACCCAGCACGCGCCGCCCAAAGTGGTCATCGACGAGGCGGTGCAGCTGGCGCACCTCTTTGCCGGCCCGCGTGCGGCGGCGTTCGTCAACGGGGTGCTCGATCGAGTGGCGCGGGAGCTGGGCCGGCTGTGATGAACATCCTGCTGGTCAACTGGCAGGACCGGGAGAACCCCCACGCCGGCGGCGCGGAGATCCACCTGTTCGAGATCTTCGACCGCCTGGCCGCGCGGGGACACCGCATCCGGCTGGTGTGCAGCGGCTGGCCCGGCGCGGCCCCGCGGGCCTCCATCGGGGGGATCGAGGTGCAGCGGAGCGGGGGCCGGCATTCGTTCGCGCTCCTGGGACGTCGCTCGGTGCGGCGGGCATTACATGCGGAGCGCCCCGATATCGTGGTCGAGGATGTGAACAAGCTGCCGCTCTTCACGCCGTGGCTCTGGCGGGGACCCCACGTCACCATCGTGCCGCACCTCTTCGGCAGCACCGCCTTCCAGGAGGTCGACCCGATCCAGGCATCGATCGTGTGGGCCGCGGAGCGGCCGTTGCCGCGCGCGTATGCGCGCTCATCCTTCCACGTGATCAGCGAGAGCACCCGCGACGATCTCGTGGGGCGGGGCGTCCCGGCGGGACGCATCACCGTGATCCATCCCGGGGTCGATCCCGTCTGGTTCACCCCGGACCCCCGGGTGCGCCGGAGCCCGGTCCCCTCCTTCTTGTATCTGGGCCGGTTGAAGCGTTATAAAGGAGTGGAGGCCGCGCTGCGCGCCCTCGCCCTGGCACGGGCCGCCCGGCGCGACCTCACCCTCGATATCGCGGGCACCGGCGACGATCGGACCCGGCTCGAGGCCCTGGCCCGGGAACTGGGGATCGGAGACGCGGTGCGATTCCACGGATTCGTGTCGGAGGAGCGCAAACGCGAACTGCTCCGCACCACGTGGGCCAACGTCTTTCCGAGCCCGAAGGAAGGGTGGGGGATCACCAACGTCGAAGCGGCCGCCTGCAGCACTCCGTCTCTGGCGTCCGACAGTCCCGGACTGCGTGACTCGGTCCGGCACGGGGAGACCGGGTATCTCGTGCCTCACGGCGATGCGCCCGCCCTCGCGGAACGCTTCCTCGCCCTCGCCGCCGATCCTGCGCTCGTGGAGCGCCTCGGACAGGCCGCGCGACGGTTCGCGGAAGGGCACACCTGGGACCGCGCCGCCCTCGCGACCGAGACCCATCTCATGTCCTGCCTGGCCGCCGGTCCCGGCGGTCGAACTCTCTAGGAGGAGGTCCAATGCTCGCTACCACGATCACTGCCCGCCACTGCGAGATCCCCGCCGAGCTCCGTGCGCGCGCGGACGAGGTCTGTCGCCGGCTCGGCGCCCAGACCCGGCGTCCCCTCGAGGCCAGCGTCACCTTCGATCTTGACGGCCTCGAGCGGATCGCGGAGATCCGGCTCCACAATGCGGGGGGTGATGTCTTCGTGGCCACGGGTGACGGCAAGGACCATCGCAGCGCGTTGGACCGCGCCGAAGAGAAACTCCGGCGCCAGCTCGAGAAGCGACACTCCCACCCCGGGCGTGACCGCGCCTCCCTCGGAGACGTGTGACCCTTCGACTCAGCGACCTCCTCGCCCACCAGGGCGACCCGCTCCAGCTCGAGTCCCTCACGGGGGATACCGGGTTGGAGCGTCCCGTCCCGCCGGACGCCGAGGTGGCGAGCCCGGGGCTCGCGCTGGCGGGCTACACTGACCGCTTCGTGGCCAGGCGCGTGCACGTGCTCGGGGAGACCGAGATCACCTATCTCGCCTCGCTCGACGCCGCGGCGCGCCGCCGCTCGCTGGAGGGGATCTTCGCCTTCGAGCTCCCGGTGGTGATCATCACCAAGGGGCAGGAGGCGCCCGCCGAGCTGATGGAGATGGCCCGGGCCAAAGGGGTACCGGTGCTCCGCACCCGACACAAGACCGCCGAGTTCTATCGCCGCATCAAGCCCATCATCGAGGAGGCCTTCGCGCCCCGTACCACGCTGCACGGCTCCCTCGCGGATGTGTACGGGGTGGGACTCCTCTTCACCGGCGCGTCCGGCATCGGCAAGAGCGAGTGCGTGCTCGACCTGGTGGAACGGGGACACCGGCTGGTGGCCGACGACGTCGTGCTCGTGGCCCGGAAGGGGAATGACATCCTCATCGGGCAGGGGCACGAACTGGCGGGCCACCATATGGAGATCCGCGGCGTCGGCCTGGTCGACGTCCCGGCGCTCTTCGGCGTGCGCTCGGTGCGCCAGCAGAAGCGGATCGAAGTAGTGGTGCATCTCGCGCAGTGGGAGAACGCCCAAGGGGCCGACCGGACCGGCCTCCAGCGCGAGACGATGGATATCCTCGGCGTGTCGATCCCGAAGATGGTGGTCCCCCTCAACCCGGGAAAGAACATCACCGTCATCGCCGAGGTCGTGGCAATGATGCACCTGCTGCGATATGCGGGTGTGGACGTGGCCGCGCAGTTCAACGAACGGCTCATCAAGCGAATGAAGGACAAGGCCGGCGTGAAGGACTACCTGCGCGAAGACTATGAGTGAACTGCGTGGCGTGGTGGCGGCGCACGGCGGCCTGGCGGCAGCACTGGTACACGCTGTGGAATCGATCAGCGGCATCACCGGGGCGCTCCGGGCGGTGTCGAACGACAATTGCGACCGGGGCCGGCTCGAGGGGCGCATCGGCGAAGCGATCGGCGGGGCCCCGGCGGTGGTCTTCGTGGACATGCCGAGCGGATCCTGCCTGTTCGCCGCGCTGTCGCGCTTCAAGGCGGAGCCGAACGTCCGGGTGGTGACGGGGGTGAACCTCGCCATGCTGGTGGACTTCGTCTTCCATCGTGAGGCCACCCCCGCGGCCGCGGCAGAGCGCGCCGCCGCCACCGGCGTCAAGGCGATCAAGGTGCCCGGATGACGGTCGCGCTGGTGCGCGTGGACGATCGGCTGGTGCACGGCCAGGTGGTGGTAGGATGGGGGAGGCCGCTGCGCGCGGCCTTCGTCGTGGTGGTCGACGACGCGCTGGCCGCGAGCGAGTGGGAGCAAGAGCTCTATCGGTTGGGCGCTCCGGCCGAACTGGGGCTCGAGTTCGTGACCGTCGCCGAGGCCGCGGAGCGCCGCGCCGCGTGGGAGGCCGATCCCCGTCCCGGCATCGTCCTGTTCGGCGACGTGGCGACCGCCACCGACCTCGCCACCCTCGGGATCCGGTTCCCCCGCCTCAATCTCGGCGGGATCCACCATCGTGCCGGGCGCGCGGAGCGCCTTCCCTATGTCTTCCTCACTGACGACGAGATCGGCGCCTTGCGTACCCTGGCCGCGGCCGGCGTCGACGTGACCGCGCAGGACGTTCCCACGACGCGGCCGGTGCCGTTGGCGGAGCTCCCATGACCTGGATCCAGGCGATCGGATTGCTCCTGGTCGGCACCGCCGCCGGACTCGACCTGGTGAGCGGGCCGCAGGTCCTCCTGGCCCGGCCGATCGTCGCGGGAACGCTGTCGGGGCTGGTCCTGGGCGATGTCACCAGCGGGATCCTCGTCGGCGGGATCCTCGAGCTCTATGCGCTGGAAGTGCTCCCGGTCGGCGCGGCCCGCTATCCTGACCATGGCCCGGGCACCGTCGGGGCGGTGTGGCTCACGGTCCAGACCGGCACCCTGGCCGCCGCCTTCGGCGTGCTGCTTGCGCTCGCCTTGGCCGAACTCGGCGGCTACAGCCTCATCGCCCTCCGCCGCCTCAACGGGCGGGCGCTGGTGCGGGCAGCCCCGGCGCTCGACCGTGGGGAGCCGCACGCGGCGTCACAGCTCCAGCATGGCGGAGCGCTGCGCGACGTGGGCCGCAGTCTCCTGCTGACGGTGGTGGCGCTCGCTGCCGCGCGCGCGGTGCTGCCCCTGGTACTCCAGGCCGTGGATGCGAGCGAGTTCCTTGCCGTGGTGGTCATCGGCGCAGGGCTCGCTGGCGCCGTGGCCGGGGCGATCCGCACCTCTGGAGGTTCCCACCGGGCGGCCCTGCTCGGGACGGGACTGGTGCTCGGCTGGCTCGCCGGTGGCATGGCCGGGATATTTCCTCGCTGGGGAGGGTGGTGATGCGCGCGACGACGGTCAGCCTGCTCCGTCTCCTCGGCGTGCAGTCGGGGTGGACGTACGAACGGATGGGTGGGATCGGTGTGGCTTTCGCCGCCGCGCCATTGCTGGACGAGGGGGTCGCCGCTGATCGGCGGGCCGGCGCTCTCGCGCGCTCGGCGGAATTCTTCAATTCGCATCCCTGGCTCGCGGGGCTTGCCGTCGGAGCCGAAGCCCGGGCCGAGCGCGATGGCGTCCCCGCCGAACAGATCCAGCGACTCCGCGCGGCGCTGGGTGGGCCCCTGGGCGCGCTGGGCGACCGCGTCATCTGGGCAGGGTTGATCCCGGTCCTCTCCGCCGTGGCGGTCATCGGGGCCGGGCTGGTAGGATGGGCGCTGCCGGTCCTCGCCGTGGTGCTCGCCAGTGCGTTGCGATGGGAGGTGACCCGGTGGTCGCTCCGGCGCGGGTTGGAGAGCGGGATGCGGGTCGCGACGGTGCTGAAGGATTGCCTGTTGAGCCGGATCGCGACGGCGGTCGGGATCGCCGCCGCCGCGGCCACCGGCCTCACCGCGACCTTCGTGGCCCGGGGTGCGGTCGCCCGGATGGCGCCCGATTTGGCGGCCTGGCCGGTGTTGGTGGGCGGGGCGGTCGGCCTCGCGGTGGTGCTCAAGGCGGGCGCCCGGCTCCCCGCGCACCGCCTGGCGCTCGTGGCCGGCGGACTGGCCCTCATCCTCTGGCAGATGGTGAAGCCGTGAGCGCTTCGCGCAATGTCCAGATCGTCAATCCGCTCGGGCTCCACGCCCGCCCCGCGGCCCAGCTGGTGAAGCTGGCGAGCCAGTACACCGCGGAGGTCACCATCGCGCGAGATGGGATGCCGGTCAATGCCAAGAGCATCATGGGAGTGATGATGCTCGCCGCCGAGCAGGGCTGCACCGTCCAGATCGCCGCGGACGGTTCGGACGCGGAGGCCGCGGTCGACGCCTTGGCGGGACTCGTGGCGAAGGGCTTCGGGGAGATGTGATGCAGAATCCGCGCGAGCTGAGAGGGATCGGTGTTTCTCCCGGCGTGGGCCTGGCCCGCGCGGTCGTGGTGCGTTGGGAACTGCCGAACGTCCCCGACCGCACAGTCGAACCGGCCGAGGTCGAAGGCGAGGTGGCCCGCCTCCATCGCGCGGTGGCGGAGACGGTGCGCGCCCTCGAAGGACTGCGCGACCGGGTGCACCAGCGGGCGGGGGCGGAGGCGAGCGGGATCTTCGACGCCCAGATCATGATGGCGCAGGATACCGACTTCCTGGGCCAGGTCGTGCACCTGATCCGCACCAACCGGCTCTCGGCCGAGACCGCCTTCGAGTTCAAGGCGCTCGAGGTCCGGAATCTCTGGGCCAACGCGCAGAGCGCCCGGCTCCGCGACCGCATCGCGGACCTGAGCGCGGTGCAGATCCGCGTCCTCCAGGTCCTGCTCGGGAGACCCGTCGAGGTGGCGTGGGCCGGACCGACCGACGCGGAACACTTCGTCATCGTGACCCGCGAGCTGAGTCCCGGACTCACCGTGCAGCTCGACCGCGACCAGGTGGCGGGGGTGGTGAGCGAAGAGGGGACCCGCACCTCCCACGCGGCCATCCTCGCCCATTCCCTCGGCATCCCCTGCGTGATGGGCGCGCGCGGTGCGCTCGCGACGATCCGCCCCGGGGCGATGGTCCTGCTCGATGGCTCGACCGGCATGGTGTTGACCGACCCCACCGAAGGGGAGCTGGCCGACGCCAAAGCGCGCCTCACCCGCCGGCGGCGCACCGAGCTCGAGTTGGAGGCGGTGGTGCAGGAGCCCGCGGTCAGCCCGGAGGGGGACGTCTTCACACTGCTCGGCAACGTCGATCTTCCCGAGGAGATCGAAACGGCGATCAAATACGGCGCGGTCGGTGTCGGGCTCCTGCGGACCGAGTTCCTCATCACCGGACGCACCCACCTGCCGAGCGAGGATGAGCAGTACGAATACTTCCGCCGGGTCGGGAGCGCCTTCCCCTATGGCCCGGTGATCATCCGGACCTTCGACCTCGGGGGGGACAAGTTCCCGGCCGGGTGGCAGGCGCCCGAAGAACAGAATCCCTTCCTGGGGTGGCGTTCCATCCGGGTCTGCCTGGATGAGCCGGAGATCTTCCGTCCCCAGCTCCGCGCCGTGCTCCGCGCTGCGGCCGATCGCGATCTCCGGCTGATGCTGCCGCTGGTCACCGGGCTCGAGGAAGTGGAGGCCTCGCTCGCCCTCCTGGCCGAGGAAGCGGAGCGCCTCGCCAAGGCGGGGATCCGCGCGGCCAAGAGCGTCCCGGTGGGCGTCATGATCGAGACGCCGGCGGCGGTGACGCTGGCCGACCTGCTCGCCAAGCGCGTCGCCTTCTTCAGCGTCGGCTCCAATGACCTGACCCAGTACACCCTCGTGGTCGACCGCGGTAACGCGCGGTTGGCCAGCCGGTTCAATTCGCTCCACCCGGCGGTGGTGCGCCAGCTCGACCAGGTGCAGCGGGCCGCCAAGGCGGCGAATATCACCGCCAGCGTCTGCGGTGAGATGGCGAGCGAACCGCTCTCCGTGATCCTCCTCACGGGACTCGGCTACGATACGTTGAGCGTGGCGCCGCCGTCGCTCACGCTGGTGAAGTCGGTGGTGCGCTCCGTGCCCCACGCCGTGGCGGTCGAGGCGGCCCGTGCGGCGCTGTCCGCATCGACGGCCGCGGAAGTGGAAGGCCTCCTCGAAGCGGCCGCCGCGCCCTACCTTCGGCATCGTTAGGGAATTAGCTTCAAGCTCAACTGGTCGTGGGTCGTGGGTCTTGAGTCGTGGATCCCGGTGCTCACGACCCATGACCCGCGACTCACGACCCTCATGGCCCTCAAGCACCACGTCTTCACCTCGGAATCGGTCACCGAAGGCCATCCCGACAAGGTGGCCGACCAGATCTCCGATGCGGTCCTCGACGAGATCCTCGCGCACGACCCGTCGGGCCGGGTCGCGTGCGAGACGCTGGTCACCACCGGCATGGCCGTCATCGCCGGAGAGGTCACCACCACGGCGTGGGTCGACCTGCCGGCGCTGGTACGGCGCACGGTCGGGCGCATCGGCTACGATGACGGCGAGTCGGGCTTCCACTTCGACGGTATCGCGGTGCTCTCGTCCATCGGCAAGCAGTCCCCCGACATCGCCATGGGGGTCGACACGAGCAAGAAGAAGAAGGCCCAGGGTGCCGGCGACCAGGGGATGATGTTCGGCTACGCGACCGACGAGACCGACCTCCTGATGCCGCTACCGATCCTGCTGGCCCACCGCATCACCGAGCGGCTTGCGGCGGTCCGGAAGGGCGGGGAGGGGGTGCGCCACCGGCTCCCGTGGCTCCGGCCCGACGGCAAGTCGCAGGTCTCGGTGGAATACGAGGGCGATCGGGCGGTGGGCGTGAAGACCGTCGTGGTCTCGACCCAGCACGCCCCCAGCGTCAACGGACGCGAGCTCAGGCACGGCACCATCAAGGAAGCGATCATCGAGGAAGTGGTGCGTCCGGTGCTCAGGGCCCAGGGCCTCAAGAGCGACAAGGTCAAGTTCCTGATCAATCCCACCGGCCGCTTCGTCACCGGCGGCCCCAAGGGAGATGCCGGCCTCACCGGTCGCAAGATCATCGTCGACACCTACGGCGGGATGGCGCGCCACGGGGGCGGGGCGTTCAGCGGCAAGGATCCCTCCAAGGTGGATCGTTCGGCCGCGTACGCGATGCGCTGGGTGGCCAAGAATGTCGTCGCCGCAAAGCTCGCCCGCCGCTGCGAGGTACAGGTGGCATATGCCATCGGCGTCGCGGAGCCGGTGTCGGTCTTCGTGGACACGTTCGGCACCGGGAAGGTGCCCGACCGTCAGCTCGAGCGCGCCATCAACGAGGTCTTCGATCTCACCCCGCAGGGGATCATCTCGGCGCTCTCGCTCAAGGCGCCGATCTATTCCCCCACCGCCGCCTACGGGCATTTCGGGCGGGTGCCGTATCGCGCCGCCTATGTCGACCTCGACGAGCGGATCCGCGGCACCTTCGCCCATTTCACGTGGGAGCGTACCGACCGCGCCGCCGCGCTGCGCGCCGCGCTCCGGTGATGACGGCCGGGCGCCGGAGACCATGATCGAGGTCACCGTCGCCCATCTCGGGCTCGACCGCACGACGAACGCCCCGGTGGTGATCCTCCGGGAGAAGGACGGGGCGCGGATCCTCCCGATCTGGATCGGGCCGGCCGAGGCCAGCGCCATCGCGATGGAAATGCAGGGGATGAAAGCCCCGCGGCCGATGACCCACGACCTGCTGAAGCAGGTGGTCGCCGGCCTCGGGGCCGAATTGCGCCGGCTGGTCATCGCCGATGTGCGCGAGAACACCTACTACGCCGAGCTCCACCTGACCCGGGGCGGCGATGATCGCTTCCTGGTCGACAGTCGCCCGTCGGACGGCATCGCGCTCGCGCTCCGGCTCCACGCCCCGATCTTCGCGGCCGAGTCCCTCCTCACCGAGGCGGTGATCGGCCCTGATGCCGTCCCGCCGCCTCCGGCGCCCGGCATCGATGCCGCGCAGCTCAAGCGCTATCTCGAATCGCTGGATCCGGAGGATTTTGGGAAATTCAGACCGTAGGGCGCTGGGGCGCTGGGGCGCTGAGGCGGTGGTGCTCCTCGCTGCAACCGTCGTCACCGCCGCAGCGCCGCAGCGCCTCAGCGCCCAGACGAAGTTTGCGGGCACCGTCATCCGCCTGGTCGGCGCCGACACCGCCGTCGTTCCCAACGCGGTCGTGCAACTGCACCGGGTCTCCACGGTGGCGCAGGGGGTCATCGACTCCGGCCGGACTACTGCGCGGGGAGGGTGGCGCTTCCGGACCCGCTTGGAGACCGGCGCGAGCTACCTGGTGAGCGCGCGATTTGCCGGGATCCAATTCTTCACTCCGCCGCTCTCCATCGACCCCGCACACCCCGATACCGGCGTCCGGATCCTCGTGGCCGACACCTCGTCGGGTCCGGCGGCGCGTGTCACGGTCGGCTCTAGGCACCTGCTGGTGCAGGGGGGCGACAGTGCGGGATGGCGCGGCATCCTGGACGTCGTCGTCCTGGAGAATCGGAGTGGCTACACCCGCATCGCTCCTGACACCACGCGCCCCGCGTACGTGATGTTGCTCCCCCCCGGCGCGCACGAGCCGGAGCTCGCCGATGGCGACATCGGACCTGAGGCCGTGCGGTTCCGCGAGGGGTCGCTCGAGATCTACTCGCCGCTCGCGCCCGGCGAGATGAGCCTCACCGTTCAGTACCTGCTCCCGGCGGAGCACAACGTCGGGATCCCCTTCGGGGACACCGTCGCCACGTTCAATCTCCTCATCGACGGGGAAGGGACTACCACAGCCGGACCCCGCCTCGACGGGCCCACACCCACCGAGCTCGAGGGGCGGAGCTTCCGTCGCTGGTCGGGGCCGGTGCCGGGAGGGACCGTGCTGCAGCTCGACCTCCGGGCGGCGCGGAAGACGCCGACTTGGCTCCTCGTGGCGCTCGTGGTCGCGATGGCGACCGGGTTGGTGACGGCACTGGTCGTCGCCCGACGGCGACCCGGCCTTGCCAAGCGGGTGGGCGTCTCGTAGCTTCGGCTCCAGCAGCACGCAGTTGGCGCAGCTAGCTGCGCCGCAACGAACGCGCAGCAAGTCGCGCGACAGCACACGCTCGCGGATGCTCGGAAGCCGGTTCAAGTCCGGCGCGGCCCCGCCACTGTAACGGGCACACCACCCCTTCGTTCTTCAAGCCACTGGCCCTCGTCGAGGACCGGGAAGGCGAGCGAAGGCGCCCGAAGCCAGGAGACCTCCGCGCGCGTGCCACCACGAACCCTCGGGGGAGGGGACGGTGGCGAGCGCCGGTGGCCTCAACGTCAGGCACCTGTGTCCGCCCATCGTCCGCTTCCGCGGGAGATGGGCGATCGAGCGTATGGGTCTCCGTCAGCGTACTTGCCTGCTGCTTCTCCTCGCGACCTCCGCCTGTCTGCCCGGCGACCGCGGGGCGGGCCGCCTCATGGTGATCGACGACGCTCGCGATACGGTCCGCCTACAGCGCCCCGCTACCCGCGTCGTCTCCCTGATTCCGGCCAGCACCGAACTCCTCTTCGCCATCGGCGCCGGCCCCCAACTCGTCGGACGCACCCGCTGGTGCGATTGGCCCGCGGAGGCCGCGGCGGTCACCGATGTCGGTGACGGGATCGATCCCAATCTCGAAGCGATCCTCGCCCAGCACCCCGACCTGGTGGTGCTCTACCTTTCCGGGAGCAACGCGGCGGTGGCGGGTCGGCTGCGGGCGTTGGGGATCCCGGTGGTCCAGCTCCGGACCGATCTGCTCGAGAGCGTCGCACCGCACGCCCGGCTCCTGGGGGAGCTCACCGGACGTCGCGCGGCGGCGGATTCGCTGGTCGACGCTTTCGAGGCCCAGCTTGCCACGGTGACCGTGTCGCTGCATTCCGGCGTCCGGATCCCCGACCGGCAGTCGGTGTTCATCCCGACCTGGAACGACCCGATCATCACGGTCGGCGCGGGAAGTTTCCTCGATGAGCTCGTCACCCGCGCCGGGGCTGTGAACATCTTCCACGACCTCCCGCAGCCCTCGGCACCTGTGAGTCTCGAGGCGGTCGCGGGCCGCGATCCCGACCTGATCCTCACTACCGGGGCCGGGGCGGTCAGCTTCACGCATCGCCCCGAGTGGCAGGTGGTCCAGGCAGTGCGCCGGGGGAAGTTCGTGCGGATCCACGGGAGCCAGTTCGACCGACCCGGCCCCCGGAGCTCCCAGGCCATCACCGAGCTGAAGGCCGCGCTCCTCGAGGCCCAGCAGTGACCCGTCGGCTCCTCTTCGTCGCTCTATTCGTCCTCCTCACTGCGACCTTCGGACTTTCGCTGGGCGCGGTCTCCATCGCGCCGGGCGAGGTCTGGCGCGCCCTGGTGGATGGATCATCCTCCTACGGCCCGATCATCCGGCAGCTGCGACTCCCCCGCGTGATCCTCGGCTTCCTGCTGGGCGGGACGCTGGCGGTGAGCGGCGCGTCGCTGCAGGCGCTGCTCCGGAATCCCCTCGCGGACCCGTATCTCCTCGGCCTCTCGGGCGGCGCCGGGCTCGGAGCCGTGCTCGCCATCGCCCTCGGCGGCCCGATCGCATGGGCCGTTCCGGCCGCCGCCTTCGCGGGCGCACTCGGCGCGGTGGCCTTGGTCTACGCCCTCGGACGTACCTCCTCGGGACGGCTCGAGCCGCGGATCCTCCTCCTCGCCGGCGTGGTGACGAGCGGATTCGCCACCGCCATCATGACCGCCCTTATGGTGCTGTCCGACGCGGCGGAATTGCGCAATGCGTTCCTCTGGCTCCTCGGCGGCCTGGGCCGAGCGTCGTGGCAGTCGCTCGGACTCTTCCTGATCTGGGCACCGATCCCCCTGCTGGTGCTCTTCACCGCGGCCCGCTCGCTCGACCTCCTCGCCCTCGGCGAAGAGACCGCCGGCTACCTCGGCGCCGAGGTCGAGCGGGTCAAACGGCGCGTGGTGGTAAGTACGGCCCTTCTGACCGCGGCGGCAGTGGCGGCCGCGGGGATGATCGGATTCGTCGGGCTGGTGGTGCCGCACGCGGTGCGTCGGATCATGGGGCCGCTCCACGGGCGACTCCTGCCGATCGCCTTCGCGGTCGGAGGGGCGCTCCTCGTTGGCGCCGACACCATCGCCCGGGTGGTGGTGCGGCCCATCGAGCTCCCCGTTGGCGTGGTCACCGCGCTGATCGGAGTGCCGGTCTTCGCGATCCTCCTCCGGCGGGAGATCCGATGATCCTCGAAGGCAGGGATCTCGAAGTGCGCTACCCCGGCGTCGGCCTTCCCGCCCTCGCCGGAGTAGATGCATGGCTGCGGGCGGGGGAATTCGTGGCCGTCGTCGGTCCGAATGGCGGCGGGAAGACCACCCTCCTCCGCGCCTTGCTCGGCGCGGTTCCCCTTCAGCGAGGGGAGGCCAAGGTGGCCGGCCTCCCGGTGGCCTCGATCCCCCGCGCGGATCTCGCCCAGATCGTGGCGGCCCTCCCGCAGCGCGAGGAGCCGGCCTTCGCCTTGCGGGTGGGCGAATTCGTCCAGCTCGGTCGCTACGCGCACCTCGGCCCCTTCACTCCCTCAGGACCCTCCGATCGTGCCCTGGTGCGCGATGCACTCGAACGGTGTGACGCCTGGACCCTGAGGGATCGCACCATCGATACGCTCTCGGGAGGGGAGTGGCAGCGGGCTCGCGTGGCCCGCGCCCTCGCGCAGGCCCCCCGAGCTCTCCTCCTCGACGAACCCACCGCCGCGCTCGATGTCCGCCACGCCATGGAGCTCCTGGAGCTGGTCCGGGACCTGGTGGCCAGCGGGCTTGGCGCCCTGGTGGTGACCCACGAATTGAACCTCGCCGCGCGCTTCGCCGATCGCGTCATCCTTCTCGCCGACGGGAGGGTCCAGGCGGTCGGGACCCCGCGCGAGGTCCTGACCCAGGAGACGCTCACTCGGGTCTTCGACTGGCCGGTGGCGGTGACCACCTGGAACGGCGGCACCCCGCAGGTCGTTCCACTCCGGCGCGGTGAGACGCGCGACCCTTGACCCTTACCCCCGACTTCGGATCACGATGCGTACTGCATTCCTCCTCCCCCTCCTCCTCCCCTGTGCGCTCGCGGCACAGGTCCCTGCGACCGATTCGATCTTCGAGGTCGCGCCTCTGGTGGTCACCGCCGAGCGGACGCCGTTGCCCCCAGGGGTGGTGAGCGGGAGCATCACCGTACTGCAAGGGAGCGAACTGCGGGCCCGCGGGGTGCGATCGGTGGCCGATGCGCTGCGCGAAGTGCCTGGTGCGGCCGTCGTCAGCACCGGGTCCTTCGGCGGGCAGACCTCGCTCTTCCTTCGTGGCGGCGAGAGCGATCACGTCAAGGTGCTCATCGACGGGGTCGCGGTGAATCAGCCCGGTGGCGCCTTCAACTTCAATGCGCTCACCTTGGACGATGTGGAGCGGATCGAGGTCGTGCGCGGACCGGCGAGCGTGCTCTATGGCACCGACGCCTTGGCCGGCGTTGTGCAGGTCTTCACTCGGCTGGGGAATGGCCCGGTCGCGCTCGACGCCGCCATGCGGGGCGGGACCTACGGCGCGCGTCGAGGCGAGGCCGCGGCGAGCGGTGCCACGGGCCGGTATTCCTGGTCGGCCGGGGCCTCGAGCGACCGCACCGATGGCACTTACGCGTTCAACAGTGCGTGGCGAAACAGCGTGGCGACGGGTCAGCTGCGTGTGGTGCTCGCTCCCGCCACGACGCTTCGGGCCTCACTGCGGTATGGCGATGACGTCTACCACTTTCCGACCGATGGCGGTGGCGCACCGGTCGATGCCAACAGCGTGAATACTCACCAGGCCACCACGGCGAGCCTTGGAGTGGACCATGCGCTCGATCCAGCACTCCGGCTGGCGCTGACGGCCTCGATCAATGCCGAGGCCCAGGGAAGCGGGGATGCCCGCGATGCTCCGGGGGACACGCTGGGGTATGGATTCGCGTCGCGGAGCGATATCGAGGTGCGGAGGGGCACGCTTGAGGCGCGGATGACCCTTGCGCCAACGTCGGCATGGTCGCTGGCTTACGGGGTCGAGTTCCGCGACGATCGCGAGGATCGGAAGGAAGGCTACGCCGTCTCAAACTTCGGGTTCGGTACCGACAGCAGCGTGAGCGCGCCGGTGGAGCACTCCCGGCAGGATGTCGGGGCGTATCTCCAAGCCCTCCTCGAACCCCGTGACGGATGGTCCTTGAGCGGCGGCCTCCGCCTCGATGACGACGAGGCGTTCGGGCAATTCCTCTCCAGCCGACTCGGCATCGTCCGTAGGCTGGGTGATGGGACCCGGTTCCGGGGATCCTGGGGCACCGCATTCAAGACCCCGACGCTGGAAGAGACCTTCGGCAATTCCGCCTTCTCCATCGGCAACCCGGACCTGACCCCCGAACGGTCCCGGAGTTGGGAGGTCGGAGTGGAACAGGCCGTGGCCGATGGCCGAGTGACCCTCGGGGCGGTCTGGTTCGATCAGCGGTTCCGCGATCTGGTCCAGTACGGCTACGTCGCCTCCGGAGCGCCGACCTACTACAACGTCGCCGCGGCGACCGCCAAGGGGCTCGAGCTGAGCGTGATGGTGCGGCCCTCCGCCAGGCTTTCGGTCACGGCGGGATACACCTTCCTCAAGACCGAGGTCACGGATCCCGGCTTCAGCTCGGGCGACGGCGACGTCTTCGTGCGGGGCTCGGAGCTGATCCGGCGTCCGGCCCGTCAGGCCCACTTGGGTGCCGGTTGGTTGCTTCTGGGCCGCGGCCGGCTGAGCGCTGAAGTGGCCTTTGTAGGTGCTCGGACCGATGTCGACTTCGGGCCCTTCCCATCGGTCCGGAAGCGCCTGCCGGGGTATGCGCTCGTCGATCTGGGTGCGGATATCGACGTCCTGAAGCGGGGGGCCGGTGGGAGGGCGCCGGCGGTCGCGGTTACCCTGCGGGCGGAGAACGCCCTGAACGAGTCGTACGAGACCGTCGTCGGGTTCCCCGGGCGGGGGCGGACCCTTCTGGCGGGCATCCGGAGCCATTGGTAGGACCTGAGCCAGGTTGCGATCTTCCCAACTGAGTACAGGCTTGGCCTCAACACTTCGTTCCTCCGTCCTTCTGTGTTGAGGCCAAGCCCTTCACCTGTTGGGATGACGGCTCACCAGGGAGGAGCGTGACAGCGAGGGGGTGTATAGCTTTCACATCATGAGGTCTTCGCTCCCCTTCACGCTCCTCGCCCTCGGGTCCGCAGCCTGCGCCGCGACCGAGCCCTTTCCCCCGGCACCGGCGGAAGTGCTCGTCGTCGTCAATGGCACGGCGCGCACGCTGAGCGTCGTCCCCACCGGGTCGCCCAACACCGGGATCACCATCCCACTTGGCGCCGCGAGTGCCACGCCGGCCGGCCTCTCCGCCCGCTCGGGGATCGCGCTCGTCCCGCTGGGTGACGACGATGCGGTCGCGGTGGTGGACCTCGTCGCGGGGAGCGTGCTCAACACCTTCGCCTTGGCGGTGAACTCGGGGGCCACCGGTGCTGCCATCATCGACGATTCCCTCGGCTACGTCGCGAATCCCGGGCTCAACAGCGTGACCCGGATCAATTACCTCACCGGGGATACTGCCAGCGTCTCGGTGGGCGTCCATCCGCAGGGACTGGTCTATACTCGCGGCAAGCTCTTCGTCCTCAATGGTGACCTGAACGGGGCGGGGGACCCCGTCGGAGCGAGCTGGCTGACGGTGATCGACCCCGTCACCAACGCCAAGGCCGCCGGGATCGACTCGATCCCGCTGCTCGGACCGGGCAACGCGCGCTCCGCCACGGTCGGCGCCGACGGCCTGCTCTACGTGATGAGCGCCGGAGATTCGGGATCGGGCGAAGGACGCCTGTCGATCGTGAATCCGGTCACCCGTGAGGAGCTTTCCAACTTTGGTGGATTCGGGAACCTTCCCGCGGCCCTCGGCACCACCGGCGAGCGGCTCTTCGTGGCCAGCTGGGCCGAAGGGGTCATGACCTTCGATACCCGTCTGCGCGAGGTCACCCGCGGCGTCGGAGAGGGGATCCCCATCGCGACGAATTCGTCGGTGGTAGTGGGCGCCAACGGCAAGATCTACGCAGTGAGCGCCGGTCCTTGCACCGGAGGCACCGGGGGGATCGCCCACATCCTCCGACCCGCCGACTTTGTCGAGACCGGGACCGTCCCGCTCGGGGAGTGCGCCATCGGGGCCGTGATCACGACCGTGCCCGCGGCGCCCTGACGCCGTGGCCCCCGTCGCCACGCCCGCCATCGTTCTGGCCACCCTGCGCTACGGCGATACCTCCAAGATCGTTCGCCTCGCCACCCGCGACCTCGGCGTCCAGAGCGCCATCGCCAAGGGCGCCTTCCGCCCCAAGAGCAAGTTCGGCGCGGCCCTCCAGGTCCTGAGCGACGGCCACGCCCAGCTGTATATGAAGGAAGGGCGCGAGTTGCAGACCCTCGGCGCCTTTGATCTCTCCAAGCTCCGGATCGAGCTGGCCGAGGATCTCGATCGCTACGCCGCGGCCAACGCCCTGGCCGAGGTGATGCTCCGCTGCGCGCCACCGGCCCCCCACCCCGCGGCGTTCGATGCTCTGAGGAACGGATTGGACGCCCTCACGATCGCCCCGACGATGGCGATCGAGGTCCTCGCGCTCCGGGTGCTGTGGCAACTGGTCGGCGTGCTGGGCTTCGCCCCTTCCCTCGAATTGTGCGCCCGTTGTTCCGCGCCACTCGACCTGGACTTGGGGTTGGCCTTCAGTCCGCGGGATGGTGGCGCGCTCTGCCCCGCCTGCGCGGTGGGTCACCCGGTCAGCCGGTTGAGCAGGGAGGACGCCGAGGGGCTTCGGCGGCTGGTGGCCGGGGATGGGGACCTCCCCCTGCTCGAGCCGAGGCATGCCGCGGCCCACCGCCGGCTGTTGGCACGATGGGTGCGTGAGCACTTGGGGGAAGGGGCCCCCCTCCCGGCCCTGGAGTACTGGCAGGACCGTCACCGAGCTTGACACTCCCCTGTGGCCCCGGGAACTTGGATTTCAGGATGCTCAGAGCCCTTCATCGAACCCCTCCGTGGTGGCGGCTCGCCCTTCTCCTGCTGTTCGGGATCGGGCCGCCGGTGGGCGCGCAGCAGAATCGACCGCCGCCCCCGACCCCCAGCGCCACCCTCGGTGAGAACAGCCCGAATCCCTTTTTCCCCGCGACCCTGATCCCGTTCAGCATCCGACCCGAGGAGTGTACCGACGGACAACAGCCCCTCGTCAGCCTGAAGGTCTACAACGTGCTCGTGCAGGTGGTGGCCGTTCCGGTCCTGCAAAGTGGAAAGGGAGAGGTCCTCGAGAACATCCGGATCGCTTGCGGCGACCACGTGGCCCTTTGGGATGGGCGCACGCTCGACGGTCGGATCGAACCGGCCCCCGGAGTCTACTACTCGCAGTTGACGGTCGATGGAGTGCGGTACACCCGGAAAATGATCGTGCGGAAACCGGAGTGAGTGCCTGGTGCCTGGTGCCTGGTGCCTAGTGCCTCATGCTGGGGGGTTGGATGGAGAATGAAGGGCGTCTCAGCCGAGGCGCCCTTCTGCCATTGTGGCGCTTCGAGCCCGGCATAGCAGTTGCCCCCCTGTCTACGCTCTTGCACCTTTGACCTGAACCTGTCCGTCAGGCACCAGGCACTAGGCACTAGGCACTATGACCATCCGACCCGACCGCCTGACCCTCAAGGCCCAAGAGGCCTTTCGTGATGCCCTCGCCGACGCCAAGGCGCGTGGCAATCCTGTCGCCAACGACGCCCACCTCCTCGCCGCGCTGCTGACGCAGGAGGAGGGGGTGGTCCGGCCCCTGCTCCAGAAGGCGGGGGTCGACGTCGCGGCGTTGAGCAAGGAGATCGAACGGGAGATCGGTCGCTTCCCCAAGCAGAAGGGCGACGGCGGCGAGCCGACCTTCAGCCGCGAGCTCAATACGGCGTTCGATCGCGCTGAGAAAGAGGCCGAAAAGCTCGGCGACGCCTATATCGCCACCGAGCACCTGGTCATCGGGTTGGCCGATACGGCGGGGACCGCGGCCAAGGGACTGCTGAGCGCGGCGGGCGTCTCTCCTGACGACCTCCGCACGGCGATGGCGGCGGTGCGGGGCTCGCACAAGGTCACCGACCAGTCTCCGGAGGAGAAATACCAGGCGCTCGAGCGCTACACCCGGAATCTCACCGACCTCGCCCGAGCGGGGAAACTCGACCCGGTCATCGGCCGCGACGAGGAGATCCGTCGCGTCATCCAGGTCCTGTCGCGCCGGACCAAGAACAATCCGGTCCTCATCGGTGAGCCGGGTGTCGGCAAGACGGCGATCGTCGAGGGTCTGGCCCAGCGCATCGTGAACGGCGACGTGCCCGAATCGCTGCGCGGACGGGAGCTCATCTCGCTCGACATCGGTCAGCTCCTGGCGGGGGCCAAATATCGCGGCGAGTTTGAGGACCGGCTCAAGTCGGTCATCAAGGAGCTCACCGCCGCCCAGGGGCGCTACGTCGTCTTTATCGACGAGATGCACACCATCGTGGGCGCGGGGAAGGCCGAAGGGGCGGTCGACGCCGGCAACATGCTCAAGCCCGCCCTCGCGCGGGGCGAGCTCCACGTCGTCGGCGCCACCACGCTCGACGAATACCGTCTCCACGTCGAGAAGGATCCCGCGCTCGAGCGGCGGTTCCAGCCGGTCATGGTCGGCGAGCCGAGCGTGCAGGACACGATCGCGATCCTGCGGGGCCTCAAGGAGCGTTACGAGGTCCACCATGGCGTCCGCATCACCGATGACGCGCTGGTCTCCGCGGCCACCCTGTCCGATCGCTACATCGGCGACCGCTTCCTCCCGGACAAGGCGATCGACCTGGTCGACGAGGCGGCGAGCAAGCTGCGCATCGAGATCGACTCCCTCCCGCTCCCGATCGACGAGGTGGAGCGGCGCATCATCCAGCTCGAGATCGAGCGTCAGGCCCTCCTCAAGGAGACCGATCGCTCGGCCAAGGCGCGCCGCGCCGCGCTGGACCAGGAGATCTCCCAGCTCAAGGAGAAGAGCGGGGGGATGAAGGCGCAGTGGCAGGCGGAGAAGGACGCCATCCAGGAGATGCGGGGCCGCAAGGAGGAGCTCGAACAGCTCCGCCAGCAGGCCGACGTGGCCACCCGTGCCGGCGACCTTCAGAAGGCCGCCGAGCTGCAGTACGGCCGGATCCCTGAGCTCGAGCGCCAGCTCGGCGCCGACGAGGCCAAGCTCGGTGAGGTCCAGAAGAGCGCGCGTTACCTCAAGGAAGAGGTCGGCTCCGAGGACATCGCCGAGATCGTGGCGAAGTGGACCGGGATCCCCGTCAGCAAGATGCTCGAGAGCGACCGCGAGCGGCTCACCAAGCTCGAGCACGAGCTCGCTCGGCGCGTCATCGGGCAGGAGACGGCGGTCTCCGCGGTGGCGAATGCGGTGCGCCGGAGCCGCGCCGGACTGGGCGACCCCCACCGTCCCACGGGATCGTTCATCTTCCTCGGCCCCACCGGTGTCGGGAAGACCGAGACCGCCAAGGCGCTGGCGGAGTTCCTCTTCGACGACGAGCGCGCGATGGTGCGGCTCGACATGTCGGAGTACATGGAGAAACACGCGGTGGCCCGGATGATCGGCGCTCCCCCGGGGTACATCGGGTACGAAGAGGGAGGCCAGCTCACCGAAGCGGTGCGGCGGCGCCCCTACTCGGTCCTGCTGTTCGACGAGATCGAGAAAGCCCATCCCGACGTCTTCAATCTCCTGCTGCAGATCCTCGACGACGGGCGCCTCACCGACGGCCAGGGCCGGGTGGTCGATTTCCGGAACACCGTCATCATCATGACGAGCAACATCGGGAGCCACTACATCCTGGAAGCGGGGAACGAGCCCGACGCCGCAGCGTGGGGGATCATCGAGACGACGGTGCGCGAGGAGCTGCGCAAGCATTTCCGTCCCGAATTCCTGAACCGGGTCGACGAGGTGATCGTCTTCCGGCAACTCGGCCGGAACGAGCTCGCCAAGATCGTTCAGCTTCAGCTCGGCGGCCTCGAGCGGATGCTCGCCGCCAAGGGGCTCACCCTGGAAGTGAGCGACGCCGCAACGGCGCTGATCGGCGCTGAGGGGTACGACCCGGTCTACGGCGCGCGTCCCATCAAGCGGGTCATCCAGCGCCGGCTCCAGAATCCGCTCGCCCTCCACGTGCTCGAAGGAAAGTACGCCGCCGGGGACATGGTCATCATCGGGGTGAAGGGGAACGATCTCACTTTCGACCGCCGGGCAGGGAAGGGAGCGGCCGCGAGTGCGTAGAGGGGCTCCCACCTCGCATGACCTGGCGGGGATGGAATACGCGCTTCGTCTGGCGCGTGCGGCAGCGGTCCGCGACGAGGTCCCGGTCGGGTGTGTCGTGATGTACGGCTCGGAGGTGCTGGGACAGGCGCACAACGAGACCATCCAGCGCAACGACCCGATGGCGCACGCGGAGGTCCTGAGCCTGCAGCGGGCGATCCAAGCGGGGCACACCGACAAACTCCCCCTGGCCACGCTCTACGTGACGATCGAGCCCTGCGCGCAGTGCGCCGGTGCCATCGTCCTGGCGCGGGTCGGGCGGGTCGTGTTCGGCGCGTGGGATCAGCGGGCCGGGATGGCGGGGTCGGTGTACGACATCCTGCGGAACCCGCGCCTCAATCATCGACCCGAAGTGGTGACCGGGATCCTCGAGGAGCAATGCGGGGCGGTGTTGAAGGGGTTCTTCAGGGCGAAGCGGGGGTAATTCCGGCCGCAGGTCGCTTCGCCCCCTCTGGGCCATGTCATCCTGAGGGGCCTCGAGGCCCCGAAGGATCTCCGGCCGGCATTGCGTTCCTTGCGTTTCCGTCGGACCGACGCTCGCGACCTCTGTGCGGACCTCCTGCGCGCGATCCTGGCGGATCTCGATAATGACGGCGGAGATCCTTCGGCGGCTGAAGCCGCCTCAGGATGACAGGAAGCGTTGCGCGCTCCGCGGCTTCGCCGAACCCTCTGCAATTATCTTTCATCATGGACCAAGAGACTCGAAACACCCTCCTGACCGCCCAACAGGCCCTCCTCCACGTGCACAAGGCGCTGCTCGAGGAGGAGCGGCGTCGCTATGAGGTCGAGCGCGGCCGGGTGCCGAGCGCGATGGCATTCCTGCAGCTGCTGCTGAACGACCCCTGGTTCGCCTGGATCCGGCCGATGTCGGGACTGGCGGCCCAGATCGACGAGGCGCTCTTCGCCAAGCCGGGTGTGACCACGCTTCCGCCGTCGCTCCTCCTCGAGGAAGCCCGATTCCTGCTCTCGCCCCGTCACGAAAGCGATGACATCCCGGGCAGGCTCTACCAGATGATCCAGGCCGTGCCCGAGGTCGCGGTGGCCCATCGGGAAGCGGTGAAGATATGGCCGGTCGCGCCTCCAGCCTGACCCTCGCCAGGGTCCTCTCCCTCCTCGCCGCCCTGGGCGCATTCGGGCCGCTGGCACTCTCGGCCCAGGATCCCGCCGCGACCGCGATCCGGGCGCTGCTCACCTCTGCCCGCATCCCTTCATCCCGCCACCCCGACTTCACCGGTCAGGTGGAGGTCCTCTCGCGCCTGTATGCCGCGCGGGGTGATGCGCCGCTCTGGGACGATGGCAACGGGCTCACCCCCCTGGCGCACGCCGCGATCGTGACGCTGGGCGCCTCGGCGGAGCGGGGGCTCGACCCGGAGGAATACGACGTGCGCCTCCTCGACAGCCTTGCGGACGCCGGGGTGGCCGCGTCGGTCGAGATCCGGGCCGAACGGGATGTGCTCCTGAGCCGCGCGCTGAGCCGCTACCTCAGCGACCTGCGCGACGGTCGGGTCCCCGACACGCCGTTCGATCACCTGAAGCTCGGGATCCCCATCGACGCATCCGTGGCCCTCGTGCAGCGCGCCGCCGCCGGTGAGGCGATCGAGACCCTGGCGCGCGAGGTCGAGCCTCCGCTGGTGCAGTATCGGAACCTGCTGCGCCATCTCGCCCGATACCACCAGCTCGCCGGGAGTCTCATCCTCGTTCCACTCCCGCGTGCCATTCCAGGCATCGGCGAGCCCTACGCCGGTGCGGCGGAGTTGCGGCGGCGTCTCATCGCCTACGGCGACTTGATCGCGGACTCGGCCCCCGCAGACACCGCCGTGTACGACAGCGTCCTGGCCGAAGGGGTGCGGCATTTCCAGTTCCGCCACTCGCTCGAACCCGACGGGGTCCTTGGTGCGCCCACCCGCCGGGAGCTCGCCGTCCCTCCCGCGCGCCGGGAGGAACAGATCGCGCTCGCACTGGAGCGCCTCCGATGGCTCCCCCCCCTGCCGGACCAGCGGATCATCGTGGTCAATATCCCGGCATTCACCCTTGTCGCCTTCGACTCCATCGGCGGGACCGGGACGCCGGTGCTCCAGATGCGGGTCGTGATCGGGCGCGCTTTCGACAAGCGCACCCCCGTGATGTACGAGCCGCTCCGCTCGGTCGAGTTCCGGCCGTACTGGAACATCCCCGTGAAGATCCTGCGCGAGGAGTACCTCCCCCAGCTCTCCCTGCAGCCGCTCTTCCTGCGCCGCCAGCGCATGGAGGTCCTGGGTGCCCGGGATTCCGTGCTGGGGGACGGCGTCACGCCGGAGATCCTCTGGGGCCTGGCCAATGGAGCGTACCGGCTTCGGCAGCGGCCGGGGGGATGGAATGCCCTCGGGGCGACCAAGTTCACCTTCCCCAATCGCGCGGACATCTACCTCCACGGCACACCGGACACGACCGCGTTCAGCCTGGCGCGCCGCGACCTGAGCCACGGCTGCATTCGGCTGCAGGATCCGGGATCGCTGGCCGAGTGGGCGCTCAGGGGAGTCCCGGGATGGGATATCGCGCAGATCGATTCGGTGGTCGCGGGGACCGGGAACGTGCTGGTCCCGGTGGCGGAACCGATCGGGGTGCTGATCTACTACGCCACCGCGACCGCGACCTCGGACGGGGAGATCCGATTCCATCCCGACATCTACGGGCACGACCGGCGGCTGCGTGCGGCGCTGACGGGACGGAGCAGGGGGAGGTAAGCCCTCATACTGCAGTGCTAAACCCAACGCGTCTACCGTCTTACGGCCCGACCACCTAATTTCTTGGCCGCTGGACAGGTGTCCGAGTGAGACCTCGCCTGAAGGCGAGGCTGGTGAAGCCGAATGTTGACAGGAGAGGCCTGAAGGCCTCCGTATGGCAGGGTCGAGGGTGTTAGGACAGGTGTCCGAGTGAGACCTCGCCTGAAGGCGAGGCTGGTGAAGCGGAATTGATGATAGAAGAGGCCTGAAGGCCTCACCCGTCGCAGAGATCGTGAGTTGCTGGACAGGTGTCCGAGTGGCTGAAGGAACCAGTCTCGACCGCGGCTCTCGCCGCGGCTGTTCTTGGCGGAGTATTTGATAGAAGAGGCCTGTCGGCCTCCGCAGGGTTGGAGTGCAGGGCGTTGGACAGGTGTCCGAGTGGCTGAAGGAACCAGTCTCGAAAACTGGCATACCGGCAACGGTATCGAGGGTTCGAATCCCTCCCTGTCCGTGGGTAGCTTGGCCCTCTGGGCCGAGAACAAAAGGCGCGAAAGGCGCTGAAGGCGCCCAAGCTCTCCGCTACGAGAACTTGGGCGCCTTTCCACTTGTGCGTCTTTGGACTGCTTGCGCGCCTATCGCGTCTTGACCGCCATTGGACCCGTCACGGCGTCCGCTGCAGGTTCCGCCGCATCTCGGCGATGTTGAGCATCGGCGTTCCCCCCTCGGTGGGGACCAGGACCACCAGGTTGTTGCTCTGGCGCATGTCGTGGAGCACCTCGAGGTACTGCTTGGTGAGCGCCTCGGGGGTAAGCGTTTGATTGAGGAGCCGCTGCTGTTCCGCCTGCAGCCGGGCGACCTCGACCCGGTGACGCTCGGTCTCGATCTGCTGTTCCTGGGCGATCTTGTTGTTGATCGCCTGGACCACCTGGGCCGGGGGCTGGAGGTCGCGCAGGAAGAAGGCGGTCACCTGCGCGATCCGGAAGATCTCCCCGCCGGCGCGGGGCTGGGTCACCAGCGCCGAGTCGACCTCCATCTCCATCGCGGTCGCGATCTTGTTGCGCTCGGAGATGTCGTTGATGGTGAACTGGACCATCCCGTCCCGGACGCCGTTCCGGATGGCATTCCGGACCACGTTCTCGATCTGCTCCTGGTTCCCGATCTCCAGGAACAGGCGGGGCGCATCGGCTGGAAGGATCTGGTAGCGGATCGCGACATCGATCTGCATCCCCATCTGTTCCTTGGAGAGCGCCTGGATCGTCTCGGCGTCCTGCCGGGCCCCCGGCCACTGCTCCTCGCGGGTGCTGTACCGCTCCACCGAGGACCAGGGGGTGACGAACCGGATCCCGGGGAGGAGCGGGAGGTCACTGACCGTTCCGAAGGCATGTCGCACCCCGACGGTGCCGGGCTCGATCACCTTGACCATTGTGCCGAGCACCGAGAGCGCCGCCACCGCCATGAGGCCGAGGGCGACGAGGCGGAGGACCTTTGCACCCGGGCCAATGGAGCCCTGACGGCCGGCCGCGACAGTGAAGAGGATGAAAGCGGCGAAGAGGAGGAGGATACCCATCACCAGGCTGCCCATGGTCGTTCCGGGGTTGGAGGATGCAACAAGATAGGGGGCGGGTCGAACGCAGGGAACCGTCCCTCGCTCCGCTCGGGACGGTTCCATCTATCTACTTCGAATCCCCCCCGTCGCCCCGTACCCCAGCACCCGATCCATCATCTCGGCGTATCGGGCCCATTGGTCCGCCTGGTCGCGGAACTGCGACCGCCCGAGGGGTGTGAGCTGGTAGTGGCGCGCGCGACGGTTCTGCTCCGAGGGGCCCCATTCGGAGGTGAGGAGGCCGCGCCGCTCCAGCCGGTGAAGGGCGGGGTAGAGGGTGCCCTCCTCGAGCTGGAGCGCACCGTCCGTCACCATCCGAAGCCACACCCCGACGCCGGCGCCGTGGGTCGGTTCCCAGCGGAGGGCGCGGAGGATCAGCAGGTCGAGGGTTCCGGGGAGGAGTTCCATATGGGGTCCGAAGTGCGAAGTGCAAGGTGCGGGGGTTCGGGGGCGAGGTGCGGCTCAAAGGACCTCGCACTTCGGACTTCGCACTTCGCACCATTACCCCTAGACAGCCTAGGGGAAAACATACCCCCGCCGCCTCCCGGCCGCTATTCTGCCCCGGACCGCCATCCCCCCCGCCCGTCAGGAGATCCCGCCCGTGGCCGAGCCCCAGACCGTCCAAGCGATCACCGAGATCTACGGCTGCGACGTCTTCAGCCGCCGCATCATGCAGCAGCGCCTCCCCAAGGAGGTGTACAAGAGCATCCTCCGCACCATCGACCGGGGCGAGCTGCTCGATCCCAAGGTCGCGGACGTGGTGGCCGCCACGATGAAGGACTGGGCCATCGAGCGGGGGGCGACGCACTTCACCCACTGGTTCCAGCCGCTCACCGGCTCCACCGCGGAGAAGCATGATTCGCTGATCAGTCCGGACGGGCAGGGGGGCGTGATCTTCAACTTCTCGGGTTCCGATCTGGTGCAGGGTGAACCCGACGCCTCGAGTTTCCCGTCGGGCGGCCTCCGCGCGACGTTCGAGGCCCGCGGGTACACGGCGTGGGATCCGACCTCGCCGGCGTTCCTGAATCGCGATGGCTCAGGCGCGGTGACGCTCTGCATCCCGACCGCGTTCGTGTCATGGACCGGCGAGGCGCTCGATACCAAGATCCCCCTCCTGCGCTCGATGGAGGCGCTCTCCAAGCAGGCAATGCGGATCCTGCGCCTCTTTGGCACCGATGGTGGGGTCAATCGGGTCATCACCACGGTCGGGCCGGAGCAGGAGTACTTCCTGGTCGACGCCGATCTCTTCCGCCTGCGCCCCGACCTCATGACCTGCGGCCGGACGCTGTTCGGCGCCAAGCCGCCCAAGGGCCAGCAGCTCGAAGACCACTACTTCGGGTCGATCCCGTCGCGCGTCCTCGCCTACATGGACGACTCCGAGCGCGAGCTCTATCGCCTCGGCGTACCCATCAAGACCCGGCACAACGAAGTAGCGCCGGGACAGTATGAGGTGGCCCCCCTCTTCGAGCAGAGCCACATCGCGAGCGACCACCAGATGCTCCTGATGGAGACGCTGGCCCGGGTGGCTCCCGACCATGACCTGCGGGTCCTCCTGCATGAGAAGCCATTTGCGGGGATCAACGGGTCCGGCAAGCACAACAACTGGTCGATGGCGACCGATACCGGGATCAACCTGCTCGATCCGCAGGACGACACCCACACCAACACCCAGTTCCTGGTCTTCCTCTGCGCGGTGATCCGCGCGGTCGACCTCCACGCCGACCTGCTCCGGTCCTGCGTGGCTTCGGCGGGGAACGATCACCGCCTCGGCGCCAACGAGGCCCCACCAGCGATCATCTCGATGTTCCTCGGCGCGATGCTCTCGGACATCCTCGCGCAGGTGGAGAAGGGTGTCCCCAAGCGCACCATCCGCGGTGGCAAGCTCGATCTCGGCGCCAAGACGCTGCCCCAGCTCCCGCGACATTCGGGGGACCGGAACCGGACCTCGCCGTTCGCGTTCACGGGGAACAAGTTCGAGTTCCGTGCGGTGGGCTCGAGCCAGAGCATCGCCTGGCCCAACACCGTGCTCAACGCGATCGTGGCGGAATCGCTCGATGCGATGGCCGGTGAACTTGAGCGCGCGGCCGGCCGCAATCCCAGCCCGCAGAAGCTCCAGCAGGCCACGGTGAAGGTGCTGCAGAAGGTCATCAAGCAGCATAAGCGGGTCATCTTCGACGGCGACGGCTACTCGCCGGAGTGGCACAAGGAGGCCGCCAAGCGCGGGCTGCCCAATTATGCCGACTCGGTCTCGGCCTTCCCGATCCTGCGGGCGCGGAAGAACACCGACCTGTTCAACAAGTACGGGGTCCTGACCAAGGTCGAGACCGACAGCCGGGCGCACATCGCGGTCGAGAAGTACGTGAAGCAGCTCACCATCGAGGGCGACATGATGGTGCAGATGGCGCGGATCCAGATCCTCCCAGCGGCATTGCAGCACCAGACCCTGCTGGCCCACGCCGTGGGCGCGCTCGAGTCGGCGGGGGTCAAATCCGCCGACCAGCTGGGTGCGCTCAAGGAGTTCGTCACCCTGGTCGGGAGGTTCCGCGACGCGACGATCGCGCTCGAGAAGGAACTCACCCACCAGGACGACGACCCCTTCGCGCACGCCGAGCATATCCAGAAGAAGGTGCGCCCGGCGATGGCGAAGCTCCGGGAATTCGGCGACCTGCTCGAGACCAACGTCAGCGCCGATCTCTGGCCGCTGCCGACGTACCAGGAATTGCTGTTCTTGAAATAGTCGAGAGTCGAGAGTTTAGAGTCTAGAGTCTAGAGTCCGGAGGGGTGCGAATGGAGATCATTTCCGCCTTCACCCCTCTGAACTCTAGACTCTTGACTCTCGACTCCCCCGGGCTCCTCGCTTTGGGAGGGCCGGGGCTTAGTTTCCATCCATGCCCGCCTTCCGCTCGCCATCCCGCATCGTCCGCCGACTCCTCTGGGCGGCGTTCGGCGTGGTCGTGGTCTGGGGCGGGTGGACCGCGTGGCAGAGATTTCAGCGGGCCGGGGCGGCGTTCGATCCCGGGATGGTGGAAGCATTCCTCGACACCCGACTCGCCACCCTCACGGACAGCGTCTATCGGGTCCGGATGGGGACGCTGCATTTCGATGTACTGCGACAGGCGGCGCGGATCGATTCGGTGGTGATCACCACCGACACGGCGCGCAATGGTTGGCTCGTGCATCCCTATCCCGTGATCCGCGTGGTGCTGGCCGAGGCGGAAGTGCGGGGGGTGGGCCCAGGGCCCGACGGACGCGGGTTCGTCATCGACGAGATCCGATTCGCCCAGGTGGTCGCTTCGCTCACCTTCGCGCCCGGGGATGGCGGCGCCCGGGCCCGCGTCGCGGACCAGTTGCCGGCGATCGTTTCGTGGACCGCCCCGGAGCCTGAGGAGGGATCCCAGATCGCGGTGACCCGGATCCTCCTGCAAGGGATCTCCGCCACGCTCCACCCGCCGCCGGGCTCCAACGGTCGCGATCAGCACGTCGAACACCTCAGCGTCGTGCTCGATTCGGTACGGGCCGATCCTCGGCCCGAGAGCGCCCGATTCCCGATCCTGGTACACGACATCCGGGTCCTGTTGTCGGACTTTGCCGGCGGGTGGGACTCTGCGTCGACGGTCTCGGTGGCCCAGTTCGAGGGGAGCTTCCGTGATTCGACGCTGCGCGCCCTGGGCCTGGGCCTGCATCCCACCAAGTCCATCGGAGAGGTCCTCCGCCGCAACCGCAAGCGTCGCGACCGGTTCACCGTGACGACCGACTCGGTGACCGCCCACGGCGTGGACTGGCGCACCGCGCTTCGCGACGGCGCCGTCCCGATCCGCGCCCTCAGGGTCGACGGGGCCGACCTGCTGGTCTACTCGGACCATCGCCTCGCCCGCCGAATATGGACCGGTCCCCCCAAGCCGATCCTGCAGGAGACCCTCCGCAAGTTCGGCCGCCCGATCATGATCGATACGGTGGAGCTCCGTCGCGCTCGGGTGCGTTACCAGGAGCGCACCTCCGGGGGTGACGGCGTGGTGGGCGAGGTCGCGTTCGAGGATATCGACGGGCGATTGACCGGTCTCCGCTGGCGCCCCGATTCGCAGATCGGCGCGGTCATCGCGCTCAACCTCCGGGCGAAGGCCTGGGGTGCAGGACCGATGTCCCTCACGATCCGGGGACCGGCCGATTCCCCGATCCCCCGGGCGGAGATCGATCTCTTCGTTGGTGCCATGCCGCTGAGCGCGGTGAATCAATTCGCCTCCCACGTGGCTCCATTCGAGATCAGCGGTGGAACGCAGGATTCGCTGCGTGCGCATGTGTCACTCACCGATGACCACGCGACCGGTGAAGTACGGCCCTATTACCATGACCTGTCGATCCGGGCGCGGGGGGGCTCGGGGGGCTTCTTCCAACGGCTGGGCCGCAGTGCCAAGACGATGATCGCCAACTCGTTCGTGATCCGGGATGACAACCCCGATCGCGACGGCACCGTGTCGGTGGGTCGGATCGACCGGGACCGAACAGCTGGGCAGACCTTCTGGCCCTTCATTTGGACGGCCATCCGCGGCGGCCTCGTTCCGGTCGTGGTGGGTCGGGGTGTGGACGAGGAGTGAGCAGGAGCGGAGAGTCGAGAGACTAGAGTCGAGAGCCGAGAGGGCTGCGCGCGGAGTCGACCTCCAGCTGCACCCCTCGCGTCTCGCGTCTCGCGTCTCGCGACTCGCGACTCGCGACTCTAGACTCTAGACTCTGGACGAATGTCTGGCGATAATTGTGGCCGCACCGACGACCGGGGTCGTTCCTCCTATGGGGTCCCTCGAGGTCCGAGACTTCTCTGGTGCCGCGCTGGCCTTGGCGCGCTTGGCTCCGCCGACCCCTCCTCCCAACATCTGATCCCAGCGTCCCCGCCGGCGGCGTCCTTCTTTCCCCGCTGAGATCGTCATGTCGCACTGGTTCGATCACCTGGCCTCAGGCCTGAAGCTTCCGAGTAATGTCCGCCGTCTTGCCTTGGTCGTGGCGTGCCACACCGCCTTCCTCGTTTCCGCGCTTTCCGCGCAGGCCCCTGCTACCGGCGCGGTGCTCCTTTCCGTGGAGGAGGCCATGGGGCCGGTCGCCGAGGCCCTGATCCGGGTCGGTGCCCTCGTCGTCACGACCGACGCCGCCGGTCGCGCCCGGCTGACCCTTCCCGCGGGCCGGCAGGCACTGACCATCGCCCGCATCGGGTACCTCCCCAAACGAGTCTCGGTCCTGGTGCTCCGGGACGCCGAAGTGCGCGTCACCGTGACCCTCGAGATGGAAATGGTGATGACCGAGGTCGACGAGATCACCGTCAGCGCTGCCCGCACCGAGCGTCTGGCCGGGGAGACGCCGATCCGGGTCGAGGTGATCACTCCCGAGGAGGTGGACGAGAAGACCCAGATGTCTCCCAGCGGCGTCACGATGCTGCTCAACGAAACGCCCGGCGTACGGGTGCAGTCCACCTCGCCCTCGCTCGGCACCGGCGCAGTGCGGATCCTCGGGTTGCCGGGACAGTACACCGCGATGCTCGCGGACGGTCTGCCGCTCTATGGCGGGGCCTCGAGCTCCATCGGTCCCCTCGACATCTCGCCGGTCGACCTCTTGAGAGTGGAGGTGATCAAGGGCGCTGCTTCTGCCCTGTACGGAGGCCAGGCGCTGGGTGGGGTCGTGAACCTCGTCTCCAAGCCCCCGACCGGGAGGAGTGAGTTCCTGGTGAACCGACGGACGTTAGGTGTCACTGATGGTGCGGCCTGGCTCAGTCGCCGGTTCGGCCCCACCCTCGGTGGGTCGTTCCTGATCTCCGGCACTTCGCAGGCACGCGAGGACGTGGACCGCGATGGCTGGGGGGATCAGGCCCGTGCGGAGCGGTGGGGGGTGCGACCGCGCCTGAACTTCGTGGACTCCACGGGAAGGACGCTCTTTGTCACGGTCGGGCACGGGTATGACGCGCGCACGGGTGGTACGATGCCCGGCGCGGTGGCCCCCGATGGCCTGCCGTTCCGGGAAGCGCTCACGAGCCGGCGCGCCGACATCGGCGTGAGTGGAAAGCTCCCGACCGGCCACGGCGGAAATATGGCGCTCCGCCTGGCCCTGTCGACCGCGGGTCGCCAACGCACCTTCGGGCCCGGAGCGCGGGAGGACGACCGCATCTCCACCGGCTTCGTCGAGCTCACCCGCTCCACCGTCGATGCCCGCACCGCCGTGGTGCTCGGCGCCGCGTTGCAGGGGGATGGGTATCACAACGAATTGAATGCTGCGTTCGACCACACCTGGTGGACACCGGGGCTGTTCGTGACCGCGGAACGGGACGTCGGACCGGTCACGCTGTCGGCGAGCGTCCGCGGCGATCTTCATCCTCAGGCAGGGTCGCGGGTCACTGAACGGCTGGCCCTGCTGGTCCGCCCCGCCGAGGCGTGGTCGCTTCGGCTCAGCGGTGGCACCGGGTACGCCCCGGCCACTGCCCAGCTCGAGGAGACCGATGCGATCGGGCTCCGGCGGATCCGCCCCGCGCCGCAACTGACATTCGAACGAAGCACCGGCGCGACCGTCGATCTCGGCGGACGGGTGGGTGGGGTGGAGCTCCTGATCACCGGGTACGGGGCGGAGATCCGGAAGGGGGTGCAGCTGGCCGACGCCGGGGACGGGAGCAGCGACGGGGTGCTCGTCAACTCGGCAGGCCCGACCCGCATCGGGGGCGGGGAGTTTCTCGCCATCCGGCGGTTCCGCGGCGGGAAGCTCCTGGTCAACTATGGAGTCACCTGGGCGACCCGGACCGACGCCGCGACCGGTGCGCGGGAGGACGTTCCCCTGCTCCCGCGCCACCGTGCCGGGGTGGATCTGATGCTCGAGCGGCCCGGGGTCTATCGCATCGGAGTCGAAGCGATGGTGTACGGGGTCCAGATGCTCGACGAGGATCCGTATCTGGCCCGATCGAAGCCATACGTGTATGCGATGTTCCTGGTGATGCGTCAGTTCGGCCGGCTCGAGGTGGTGGCGAACTTCGAGAACCTGCTCAATGTCCGTCAGACCGACTTTGCGCCGCTGGTGCGACCGACCCCGATGACCGGAGGTCGGTGGACGGTGGATGCCTGGGCTCCATTGGAAGGGTTCATGGCGAACGTTGCCGTGCGGTATCGGTGGTGATCAGGAGTTGAGAGTTGAGAGTCTAGAGTCTGGAGAGCCGTGGGGTGCAGGTGGTGATGTACGCCCGTGCACCACTCCAGTCTCTAGACTCTAGACTCTAAGCTTCCATCTGGCGATAATTGTGGCCCCGCCGACCTCGGCGGGGACTTGTTGGACAGGTGCTCGAGCGGTTTAAGAGGCACGCCTGGAAAGCGTGTAGGCGGTTTACTCCGTCACGAGGGTTCGAATCCCTCCCTGTCCGTCGTCGTTCCTAGACCCTTCCTTTCCATACCGGAGATCCAGTCGAGGGTTGGGCTGCGGCGGCTGCGCCGCCTCGCCCCCCTCCGCCGCTGCGCGGCTCCGGGTCGAATCCCTCCCTGTCCGTGGTAGCTTGGCCGGCCCGGCCGAGAACAAAGACGTGAAAGTCGCCCAAGGCGCTCAAGACCTCCACCGTGGAGATCTCGAGCGCCTTTCGCGCCTCCAGCGTCTTCGGACTCCCCCGGGCCGAATCCCTCCCTGCGTGGCTGTAGCTCGGCCGTCCACGGCCGAGGACAACAGACGCTCTACGCGCTCGAGGCGCTCAGGAACTCCACGCGGGTTCCGGGCGCCTTTGGCGTCTCCGGCGCCTGTGGACCCTTGCTGCTCGGGAACCTCCGGAGGGTGCACCGCGTATCATTAAGACCGCTTCCCCCACCTTCGAGGCCCGATGTCCCGTTTCATTGTCCCCCGCATCGCCCCGTCGGAGATCACCGACGAAAAGCATTTCTGGGATCGCCGCACCTGGCTCACCAAGGTCGCGGGGGCGATCGGTGCGTCCACACTTATCGGCCAGCGCCTCAGCGCCACAGCGCCCCAGCGCCTCGCCCAAGCGGACACCCCGACCCCGTATGAAAGCATCACCCACTACAACAATTTCTACGAGTTCTCGACCGACAAGGAAGAGGTCGCGAGCCTGGTGGGGAACTTCCGCAGCACCCCGTGGACCGTGTCGGTCGAAGGAGAAGTGAAGCGCCCCAAGCGCTACGACCTGGCGGAGCTGCTCCGCGGCCTCCCGGTGGAGGACCGCACCTACCGGCATCGCTGTGTCGAGGGGTGGTCGATGTTGATCCCCTGGAACGGGATCCCGCTCGCCGCGATCATCCGCCGCCTGGAGCCCACCAGCCGGGCCAAGTACATCGAGTTCACGACCTTGCTGGATCCTGCCCAGATGCCGGGCCAGCGGCGCGCCACCCTCCAGTGGCCGTATGTCGAAGCGCTCCGGATCGACGAGGCGATGAACCCGCTCGCCCTCCTGATCACCGGGATCTATGGCAAGCCGCTCCTGCCGCAGAACGGGGCGCCGCTGCGGCTGGTGACGCCATGGAAGTACGGCTTCAAGGGGGCCAAGAGCATCGTCCGGATCCGGTTCGTCGAGCGCCAGCCGGCCACCACCTGGGCGCTCACCGCACCCGATGAGTACGGCTTCTACGCCAACGTGAATCCCGCCGTGGACCACCCCCGCTGGAGCCAGGCAACGGAGCGTCGTATCGGTCGCTTCGGCCGCCAGCCGACGCTCCCGTTCAATGGATATGGCGCCCAGGTCGCTTCGCTCTACACGGGGATGGACCTGCGGGTGAATTACTAGTGGGCAGGTGGGCAGGTGGGCCAGTGGGCCAGAAGGTGATGTGGTGGAGTGTGTTCCTCCTGGCCCTCTGGCCCGCTGGCCGACTGGCCCTCCGCGCTTGGCGCGGTGACCTCGGTCCCGACCCGCTGATCACCCTGGAGCATGGCACCGGTTTCTGGGCGTTCATGCTCCTGCTGGCCACGCTCAGCATCACCCCGATCCGGCGCCTGAGCGGCTGGAACCCGATCATCAAACTCCGGAAGATGCTCGGCAACTGGTGCGCGGCGTACGCAGTGGCACACGTCACCATCTATCTCATCCTCGATCAGGGGCTCGACTGGCCATCGATCTGGGCCGACGCCCTCGATCACAAACGGATCTTCCTCGGCCTGGCGGCCTTCCTCATCCTCCTGACACTCTCCGCCACTTCGCCCAACTTCATGGTCCGCCGCCTGGGCCGGCGCTGGGGCCAGATCCACCGGGCGATCTACGCCGCCGTGATCCTGGTCGTGATCCACTTCGCCTTGACCCAGAAGCTCGATTGGCGGGAGCCGCTCCTCTGGGGCGGGGTGGTAGCGCTCCTGCTCGGAGCCCGGGTGTGGTGGGCGGTCTCGAAGGGAAAGCGGAGCCCGGGGTAGGGAGGGGTGCGAAGTGCGAGGTGCGATCTTCGCACTTCGCACTTCGTACCGCTTGAGAAGGGGCCGCCACCCGGCTAACTTCGCCCCTCGATGCCATCCACCACTTCACTCCTGGATACCACGGCCATCGGACGCACTTTGGTGCGGATGGCGAGCGAGATCGTTGAGAAGGGCGGGGGGGCGGAAGGACTGGTCCTGGTCGGGATCCAGCGGCGGGGCGTCGAGCTGGCCGAGCGCCTGGCCAAGCACATCGAGAAGTCCGAGGGGAGCAAGATCCTCCGCGGCAAGCTCGACATCACCCTCTATCGTGACGACCTGCAGACCGTCGGCCCCGTCCCCGTGGTGGGGGCGACCGAGCTCCCCCTCGACCTGACCGGCCGCACCGTGGTCATCGTCGACGACGTGCTCTACACCGGTCGCACCATCCGCGCCGCCCTCGACGAGGTCGCGGACTTCGGCCGTCCCCGGCGGATCCTCCTGGCGGTGCTGGTCGACCGCGGCGGCCGCGAGCTCCCCATCCAGCCCGATATCGCCGGTCTCACCGTCGCGGTCCCCAAGGGACAGACGGTGCGCGTCAGCGTGCAGGAGCGCGACGGCCGGGACGCCGTCGAGCTGGTCCCCAGGGCCGCCTCCTGATGCCCGCTCCTACCCTTGGTAAGGATCTGGTCGGGCTCGAGCACCTCTCGCGCGAGCAGATCGAGCTCATCCTCGACACCGCGGAGCCGTTCAAGGAGGTCTCCGAGCGCCAGATCAAGAAGGTGCCGGCGCTCCGCGGCAAGACGGTGGTGAACCTCTTCTTCGAGGCCAGCACCCGGACCCGGATCTCGTTCGAGTTCGCCGAGAAGCGGCTCAGCGCCGACACGGTGAGCGTGGCCGCGCAGGGGAGCTCGGTGAGCAAGGGCGAAACGCTGGTCGACACCGCCCGGAACCTCGAGGCGATGCGGATCGATATGGTGGTCATCCGCCACCAGAGCTCGGGTGCGGCCCAGTTCCTGGGGACGCGGATCGCCAGCAACGTCATCAACGCCGGGGATGGCAAGCACGAGCACCCGACCCAGGCATTGCTCGACATGCTGACGCTGCGCGACAAGTTCGGCAAGATCGAAGGGCTCAAGGTCGCGATCTGCGGCGACGTGCTCCACAGCAGGGTGGCCCGCTCGAACATCTGGGGGCTCACCAAGCTCGGCGCCAAGGTCGCGGTCTGCGGCCCGCCGACCCTGGTGCCCCGCGAGATCCGCGAGCTCGGCGTCGAGGTCCTCCCGCGCATCGAGGATGCCATCGCCTGGGCCGACGCCCTCAACATCCTGCGCCTGCAGTTGGAGCGGATGGAGAAGGGGTACATCCCCTCGCTCCGCGAATACAACCGCGTCTTCGGCGTCACCGTCGAGCGCCTCGAGAAGGCGCCCAAGGACCTCGTGATCATGCACCCGGGACCGATGAACCGCGGCGTCGAGATCGACTCCGCCGTGGCCGACGGCCCCCACTCGGTGATCCTGCCGCAGGTGACCAATGGCGTGGCGGTGCGGATGGCGGTGCTCTATCTCCTGGCCGGCGGCAAGCCCGACTCGGGCGCGGCCCGGGCGGAAGAGCCATGATCCCGCTCCTGCTCCGGGGTGGCCGGGTCATCGACCCGAGCCGGAATAGCGACGGCATCGCCGACGTGCTCGTCGTCGACGGTCGCATCGCCGCCGTGGGGCGCAACATCGGCCTCCCCGATGGCGCGCAGGTCCACGACGCCACCGGCAAGGTGGTGGCGCCCGGGCTCATCGACGTGCACGTGCACCTGCGCGAGCCCGGCTTCGAGGATATCGAGACCATCGCCACCGGTGCCGCGGCGGCCGCGGCCGGCGGCTTCAGCGCGGTCTGCGCCATGCCCAATACCGACCCGGTCATCGACAATCAGGCGTCGGTCGGCTTCGTGGTGGCGCAGGCGCGGAAGGCGGCCAAGGCCCGGGTCTACCCGATCGGCTGCATCACGATCGGGCAGAAGGGAGAGCGCCTCGCCGAGTTCGGCGAGATGGTGGGCGCTGGGGCGGTGGCGGTGAGCGACGACGGCAAGCCGGTCGCCTCGAGCCACATGATGCGGACCGCGCTCGAGTACGCCCAGATCTTCGGCATCCCCGTGGCCGACCACTGCGAAGACACCTCGCTCGCCGAGGGCGGTGCGATGCACGAGGGGATCGTCTCGATCCGGCTCGGCTTGAAGGGGATCCCCGCGGCGGCCGAGGAGATCCAGGTGGCGCGCGACTGCATCCTGGCCGAGCTCACCGGTGGACACGTCCACCTCTGCCACATGAGCACGCGCGGCTCGGTGGAGCTGATCCGGCGCGCCAAGGATAAGGGACTTCGCGTCACCGCCGAGGCGGCGCCGCACCACTTCACCCTGACGCACGATCGGGTCGGAGGGTACGACACCAACGCCAAGATGAATCCCCCCCTCCGGGAGGCGGCCGACCGCGAGGCGATCCGCCAGGCGGTGAAGGACGGGACCATCGACGTGATCGCGACCGACCACGCGCCACACCATTATGACGCCAAGGAGCGGGAGTTCGACGACGCCCCCAACGGCATACTCGGCCTCGAGACCGCCCTTGGCCTCGCGATCCGCGAGCTGGTGAAACCCGGCCTCCTCACGCTGCCGGAGTTGATCCACCGGATGAGCACCCGCCCGGCCCAGGTCTTCGGCCTGGTCGGAGGGACGCTGGCGATCGGTGCCCCGGCCGACGTGGTGGTGTTCGATCCGGAACTGCCCTGGACAGTCGAAGCGGGCCGCTTCAGCTCGAAGAGCCGCAATACCCCCTTTGGCGGCGAGGAATTGATCGGCCGGGCCCTGCTCACCCTGGTCGATGGCAGGATCGTCTTCCAACGGTAAGGCGGTCGGGCGGTCGAGCGGTCGGGCGGTAGGGCGGTCAGGCGGTAAACCCGGATCTCTTCCACTCTCGTCCCGCCTTACCGCCCGACCGCCTTACCGCCTAGATTCATAGACCGACCTTGACCCCCCCCAGAGGACCGGTCCGCGATGGCTAAGTCGAATACGGCAAGCGAAGACGCGGTCACCGCGCTGCTCGCCGAGCGCAACCAGTTCCAGACCTGGATCAACCGGCTCGATTCCACCAAGGACACGACCCCGTCCGCGGTCCGGTCCAAGGTGCTGAGCGACTACGAGGCCCGCCTCGAGCAGGTGCTCGCGAAGCTGGCCGAGCACGGCGACACCGTCCGCGCCCAGCTGGAACAGCGCAAGGTCCGCAAGGAGGAGCTCCAGGCCGAGGAGGCCAAGGCCAAGGAGACGCTGGCGGAGGCCGAGCTGCGCCACGCGGTGGGGGAGTACGACGAGGGGGACTGGACCAAGGTCCGGGCCGACTCGAACAAGTTGCTGGTGTCGCTGCGTGAAGAGTTGGCCAAGGTGGTCGAGGATATCGAACGCCTGGCCGAGGTGGCCAAGCTGATCGCAGCGCCCCCACCGCCGGAACCGAAGGCGGTCGTGCCGGAACCGAAGGCCCCGCCGCCGCCGCCCACCGCAGAGGCGGTCGATGCGACCGCCACTGGTCCGCAGAAGCGGGAGAGCGGCCGGGCCGAGTTCGTGCCGAGCGCCGTCAAGGCAAAGCCGCCGGCCGACGAGCTCGAATTCCTCCGCGCCACGGTGGGTGAGGCCGAAGCGGCGCCGTTGCCGAAGATGACCCGGCTCGAAAGAGATAAGCGGCCCAAGGCCGAGCCTGCCGCCGCGCCCGCTCCCTCCGAGGCACCGGTGGTGGCCGCGGCCGAAGAGGCGGAGCTCCCCAAGCCGAAGGGGACGCCGGAGGTGCGGACCCTCAAGTGCCCCGAGTGCGGCACGATGAACCGTCCGACGGAGTGGTACTGCGAGCGGTGCGGGAGCGAACTCGCGGGGGTGTAACTAGTGTGCGGTAAGCGGTGAGCGGTGAGCGGGCCCTTGTCGAAGGGTCCGCTTTCATTTGCGGGCATAAAGAATCGGGGGACCCCATTGCTGGAGCCCCCCGCTTACCGCTCACCGCTCACCGCTCACCGCTTACTTCTTGGCGGCGACGGCGGCGGCGAGGCGCGACTTCATCCGGCTCGCGTTGGCGCGATGCACGAGATTCTTCCGGCCAGCGCGGTCGAGCAGGGTACTGGCCTCGAGGAACGCCTTGGTCGCCTCGGCCTGGGTGGCGGCGGCACGGACGCGCTTGACGGCGGTCCGGAGCTCGGAGCGCTGGGCACGGTTCCGCTCGGCGGCGGAGATGGACTTGCGGAGCGCCTTCTTGGCGGACTGGATGCGCGGCACTGATCCCTCACGTGGTACGGTGGCCCAAGCAGCCCCGCTCGGGCCGCCCTCAGGCAGACCTTAAGCATAAGCGGGGCAGCGGGTTGGGTCAAGGAACAGGGGTCGCGGTGTCCGGGGCCCAAGGTTAAACTTGAGCCGTGACCTCCCCGAGCGCTGCTTCGCAGCCCCCGACCACCGCGCTCGGCGCCGATCCGGGCTTCGTGGTCCGGCTCGACGCCTTCACCGGCCCGCTCGATCTCCTGCTCCACCTCCTGCGCGAGGACCAGGTCGAGATCGCCGATATCCCGATCGCGCGGATCGCGACGCAGTTCCTCTCCTGCATCCACCAGCTCGGGCTCAACCAGGCCGCGGATTACCTCGAGATGGCTGGACGGCTGCTGCGGCTCAAGGCCGCGATGCTCCTCCCCCGTCCGAGCGATGACGATTGGGAGGACCCGCGCCACGAACTGGTGCGCCGGCTGCTCGAATATCAGCAGATCAAGGAGATCGTCAGCTGGTTCGAACGCTCGGCCGAGCGGCGGTCGCTGCAGTACGTGCGCGGCTACATCCCGCCGCCGCCGGAGATCCCGGAACTGCCGCTGACGCTCGACCTGCTGGCCCTGCTCGAAGCGGTACAGCGCGTCATCGAAGGGATCCCCGACCCGGTGCTACACCGGGTGGTGGTGCGCCCTCTCGATATCGAGGGGGCGACCGCGCGGATCGAACAACTCCTCGCCGACAAGGCCGAGTTCGGCTGGCGCGAAGCACTGGGTGAGCGCCCCGGTATCGTGGATGTGCTGAGCACGTTCCTCGCCCTCCTGGAGCTCGCCAAGCGCGGGCTCCTCCACCTCCACCAGTCGGCACCGTTCGCCGACATGGTCATCCGCCGTGACACCGCTCTCGCAGTTGATTGAGGCGGCGCTCTTCAGCGCCAACCGTCCCCTGACCGTCGAGGAGCTGCAGACCCTCGAGGCCGGGGCGACGCTCGCCGACGTGCGCACCGCACTGGACCAGCTGCGCGAGCACTACGACTTCGACCAGCACGCGGTCGAGCTGGTGGAGCTCGCCGGTGGCTACCAGATCCTGACGCGGCCGAACTTCGCCCAGGCCATCGAGCAGGCGGGGTTCACCCAGCGCACGCCGCGCCTCACCGGCGCCTCGCTCGAGACCCTCGCCATCATCTCCTACCGCCAGCCGGTGGGTCGCGCCGAGATCGAGGAGATCCGGGGTGTCGCCGCGGGGGGTGTGCTCCGCGCCCTCCAAGAGCGGGGGATGATCGAGGTGGTGGGTCGCTCCGAACAGCTGGGCCGGCCCATGCTCTACGGCACCACCGCGCTCTTCCTCGAGCTCCTCGGCCTCAAGGACCTCGCCGAGCTCCCGCGCGCCGAGGAACTCACCATCGCCCTCCAGCCGCCGCGGCCTCCGGAGGCCGATGCCCCTGGTGAGGACGCCGCCGCCTCCGTGCCGGCCGACCGATGAGCGAGATGCGTCTCCAGCGCGCCCTCGCCCAGGCGGGGATCGCGTCCCGCCGGAATGCCGAGGACCTCATCACGTCGGGCCGCGTGCGCGTCGACGGCAAGGTGGCCGAGCTCGGCTCCAAGGTCGACCCGACCAAGCAGAAGATCACCGTGGACGGCAAGCTCACTCGCAAGGTGGCCAAACGGTGGATCGCCATGCACAAACCGCTCGGCGTGGTCACCACCGCCTCGGATGAGCAGGGACGCCAGACCGTGATGGACCTGATCCCGAATCCGCGGGGACTGACCTACGTAGGGAGGCTCGACATCAATACGACGGGCCTGCTGCTCCTGACCACCGATGGCGACGCGGTCCACCGTCTCACGCATCCCCGGTGGCATCTGGGACGCCGATATGTGGCGCTGGTCCACGGCCCGAGCACTGCGGCTCTCACGGGTCTCGTGAAGCAGAGCACCGTGGTCGAGGGCCGGCCGGTGAAGGTCACCGGGCTCCGGGTGCGCGAAGGGAAGGACGGCCGCAGCGTGGTCGACCTCCTGATCCACGAGGGGCGCAATCGGATCGTCCGAAAGTGGTTCGAGGCGCTGGGGTGCAAAGTGGATCGCCTCGCGCGATTGCAATACGGTCCGATCAAGCTCGGTGATCTCGAGCCGGGCCGGTGGCGGGTGCTGGAGCCGAAGGAAGTGGCGGAGATCTACAAGGCGATCGGATTGAAGGAGTGATGGACCTCCAGAGGCTGCTGGCTACTGGCTGCTGGCTGATCCCAATGGCCACGGAGCTCCGTCAGCGGTAGGAACAGCCAGTAGCCAGTAGCCAGGAGCCCGTGTGAACACGACCCGCTCCACCAAATACGGTGGCTCCTGGCTACTGGCTCCTGGCCGCTCCAAGTTGATTCAGGAGTTCGTTCGAGCTAGGAACAGCCAGTAGCCAGTAGCCATTTGCCAGAAGCCAGTAGCCGGATCGAAAAAGACCTGCTCCACCCATGGGACACATGACCGCACCACGCATCAGCGCCAGCCAGCATGCCCCCGTCGATCCCGCGCCGATCCAGGCCGCCCTGCAGCAGGTGGCCAAGCGGATCGTCGGGCAGGAGTCGATGATGGAGCGGCTCCTCATCGGCCTGCTCACCGGCGGGCACGTCCTGCTCGAGGGGGTGCCGGGACTCGCCAAGACCCTGGCGGTGCGCACTCTGGCCGAGACGGTGCGGGCGAGCTTCTCGCGCATCCAGTTCACTCCCGATCTCCTCCCTGCCGACGTGATCGGGACCCTGATCTTCGACCAGAAGTCGCAGGAGTTCCGGGTCCGGAAGGGACCGATCTTCGCCCACATCGTGCTGGCCGATGAGATCAACCGGGCGCCGGCCAAGGTGCAGTCGGCCCTGCTCGAGGCGATGCAGGAACATCAGGTCACCATCGGGGGGACCACCTTTCCGCTCCCCGAGCCCTTCCTGGTGCTCGCCACCCAGAATCCGATCGAGAGCGAAGGGACCTATCCGCTCCCCGAAGCGCAGCTCGACCGCTTCCTGCTCAAGGTGCGGGTGGTCTATCCGACGCGGGAGCAGGAGCGCGAGGTGCTGCTCCGGATGAGCAGCGGCCTCCCCATCCCGGTCGAGTCGGTGCTCGATCCCGCCGGGATCCTCGCGGCGCGCGCGGCGGTGGCCCAGGTATACATCGACCAGAAGCTGGTGGACTACATGGTCGACCTGGTCCGCGCCACGCGCGAACCGGGGCTCGCCGGATGCGCCGACCTCAAGCCGCTGGTGGCTTTCGGGGCCTCGCCCCGTGCGTCGATGGCGCTGGCGCAGACGGCGCGGGCCCACGCCTTCCTGCGCGGCCGTGGCTACGTGATCCCCGACGACGTCAAGTCGATGGCGCCCGATGTGCTCCGCCACCGCGTCATCCTCACCTTCGAGGCGGAAGCGGAGGAGCTGGATGCCGATCGGGTGATCGCGCGCCTCCTCGACGCGGTGCCCACCCCGTGAATGTGACTGGTGACCGGTAACCAGTGACCGGGCCTACGGTGGCGGATCTGCCTTGGGCCCGGTCACAGGTCACTGGTCACTAGTTACCCCTCTCATGACCACCATCTCCCCGCAGATCCTCAAGCAGGTCAAGCGGATCGAGCTCCGCACCCGCGGGCTGGTGACCTCGCTCCTGGCCGGGGAGTATCGCTCGGTCTTCCGCGGCCTTGGGATGGAGTTCGCCGAGGTGCGAGCCTATCAGGACGGCGACGACTTCCGCGCCATCGACTGGAACGTCTCCGCGCGACTCGGCCACCCATACATCAAGACCTTCACCGAAGAACGCGAGCTCACGGTCCTCCTCGTCGTGGACCAGTCGGGCTCGGCACGCTTCGGCGTCCCGCGCACCAAGGCCGATGTCGGCGCCGAGGTGGCGGCGGTGCTGGCGCTCGCGGCCGCGCGCCAGAACGACCGGGTGGGCGCCTTGCTCTTCAGCGATCATGTCGAGCGGGTGGTGCCGCCGGGCAAGGGGCGTCGCCACGCGCTCCGGGTGGTGCGCGACATGCTGGCCTTCACGCCCACCGGGAAACGGACCGACCTCGCGGGCGCGCTCACCTACGCTGCGCGACTCCTGCGGCACCGCTCCATCGTGGTGGTCCTCTCCGATTTCGCCGCGCCGGGGTGGGAGCGTCCCTTGCGCCGGCTCGCGCTCCGGCACGAGGTCGTGGCGGTGACGGTGGACGATCCCCGCGAGCGCGAGCTCCCCGACGCTGGGTGGATCGAACTCGAGGACCAGGAGAGCGGGCGCCGGGTGCTGGTGGACTCGGGCGACCCCGGCGTGCGCGGCCGGATGGCACGCGCATCCGAAAAAGAGCGCGACGAACGGGCCCGCTCGCTCAGGGTCGCCGGGGTCGAGCAGCTCGTGCTCGCGACCGACAAGGACTACGCCCCACCGCTCCATCGCGCCTTCGCGCGCCGCGCCCACCGCCGCCGATGACCGCGCTCGTCGTCCTCCTCCTGCTGCAGGGGACCGCGCCCACGGTGGGCGACACGGTCTGGGTGACCCGCACCGTCCAGGTCCGGGCCGGCGCCGTGGTGCGCCCCGGCGCGTGGCCCGATGAACCGGGGAGCATGGTCCAACCGCTAGGTCCGGCCGTCATGGTGCGTCGCGGCGATTGGGTCGAGATCCGCTATGCCCTCGTCGCGTGGGCGCCCGGCGAACACCGGCTCGACATCCCCGGTCCGGCGGTGCTGGGCCCGGGAGCGGCCTCCGACTCGCTCCCCGCCGTGCCGGTGACGCTGTATATCGAAAGCGTGCTCCCTGATTCGATCGACCCTGAATCGGCGCAGCCGCAGCCGCCGGCGGCGACGGTCGGGTGGACCGAGACCTCGTGGGGCCCGCCGGTCCAGCTCGGCCTGCTCGGTCTCGCCTTCGGGGCCGGGGTGCTCTGGGTCGGGCGACGGCGGAGACGGGTGGTGGAGGCGAAACGCGCGGCGACGCCGCCTCCCCCTGACGCCCTCCGCTGGGCGCGCGCCGGGGAGCTCCGGGCGGCCCAGGCGGCGGCACTCGCACGGCTGCGCGTGGCGGTGGCCCACGCAGTCCCGGCCGCGACGACCTCGCTCGCCATCGAGTCGCTCCTTGCGGCGCTCCGTCCGGCCCGGCCCGATTGGCCGTTGCTCGAGATCGAAGGGCTGCTGGTCGCTCTCGAGGCCGAACGCTTCGCCCCGGGCGAGGGTGATCCCGATCTGGTGGAACGCGCCGATGCGTTGCGGGTGACCCTGGAGCGGGCCGGATGAACTTCTCGCGTCCCCTCCTGCTCCTCCTCCTTTTCCTGCCGGTCTGGTGGCTCTGGCACCGGCGGCGCCGTCCCGCCCAGGTGCCGGGGTACAGCAACACCGGCCTGGTGGCGGAGGCGTCGCGCGGCGCGTGGATCGTGCGTCTGCCGCCCGCGCTCCGCGCGCTCGGCCTGCTGGCGCTCGCCATCGGGATCGCGGGTCCGCGGGTGGGCGGGGATGAAGTGGAGACCAAGCAGGAAGGGATCACCATCGCCATCGCGCTCGACATCTCGAGTTCGATGCTGGCCGAGGATTTCGCGCCCTCGAACCGGCTGGAGGTCGCCAAGCAGCAGGCGCTCGGATTCATCCGCGGCCGGACCAGCGACCGGATCGGGCTCGTGGCCTTCGCCGGCGAAGCGGTGACGCTGGTGCCCGTCACCACCGACTATCCGGTGCTCGAGCGCGCGGTCCGGGACCTCCGCATCGGGATCCTCGAGGACGGGACGGCGATCGGGTCGGGGCTCGCGACCGCGGTGAACCGGCTCCGCCGGGTGCCCGACAAGTCGAAGGTGGTGGTCCTCCTTACCGACGGCGAGAACAATCGCGGCACGGTCGATCCCCGCACGGCGGCCCACGCCGCCGCAGCGCTCGGCATCAAGGTCTACACCATCGGCGTCGGCAGTGAGGGGCAGGCCGCGGTGCCGACGGGGCGGGGTCCCGCCGGGCTCCGCTACGAAGTGTTGCCGGTGCGGATCGACGAGCCGCTGCTCCGGGAGATCGCCGATGCCACCGGAGGGCGTTACTTCCGCGCCAAGGACTCCGATGCGCTGGCCCAGATCTTCCTGCAGATCGATCGGCTGGAAAAGTCCCAGATCCGGGTCACGCGCTACATCCGCTACGATGAGTTGACGCGCCCCTTCGTCCTCGTGGCCCTGGCCGCGCTGGCGCTCGAGCTCCTCCTCTCGGCGACGGTCGCCGTGCGGGTGCCCTGATGTTCATCGCGTTCGACCTCCCCCTGGTCCTCTGGCTGGTGCCGCTGTGCGCCATCGCCTCCTGGGTGCTGGCGTGGGTCGCGCGCCGGCGCCGGATCGGCCGGGCTGCCGCCTGGTCGCCCGAGCTCGCTCTGAGCGCCGCGCTGGATGGCCCGCGCGCGGGATTTGTCCTCGCCTTTGCGGGCGCCGCCCTCGCCTGTGCCCTCGCGGGCCCCCGCTGGGGGCGCACCTCCGTCACCACCGAGACCCGCGCGCTCGACCTGGTCATCGCGGTCGACGTGAGCCGCTCGATGCTGGCGGAGGACCAGACGCCGAGCCGGCTGGGTCGCGCCATCCGGGAGTCGCGCCGGCTGGTGCAGGACCTCCAGGGCGATCGCCTCGGCCTCGTCGCCTTCGCGGGCCGGAGTTACATCCTGACCCCCCTCACGATCGACGGCGGCGCGCTCGGCCTCTTCCTCGACGGGCTGGATCCCGACATCGCCAGCGAAGGAGGGACCCGGCTCGCCCCGGTGCTCGCGCAAGGCCGCCAGCTTCTCACCGCGAGCGGCGAGACCGGTGCGGACCGGGTGCTCGTGGTCTTCACCGACGGCGAAGGCCACGATTCGCTGAATGAGATCGTGGCGCAGGCCGAACAGCTCCGACTGGCGGGAGTGCGACTGGTCCTGGTGGCGGAAGGGGGGAACACTCCGGTGCGGGTCCCGGTGCGCGACTCGGGCGGGACGTTGCTCCAGTATCTCCCCGATGACGCGGGCGGGATCGTGCACACGGCCCGCGATGACCGGACGCTCGAGCGGGTGGCCGATGCCGCTGAGGCGGCACTCGTCCCTGCGGATCTCCCGGACCAGGCCGGCGCGGTGCGCGATCTCGTGCGTGGATTTCGGCGCGCCGAGGGGAGCGAGACCCGCACGGCCGACCTGATCCCCCGGGCCTGGATCCCGATGTTGATCGCGTTCCTGCTCCTCGGGCTGCAACCGCTGGTCCGCCGGGGTGCAGCATTGGTGGGCCTCCTCTTCGCGCTCGCGCTCCCGGGGCCTCTCGCCGCCCAGCGCCCCGCCGAAGGGGCCCGTTCCCTCGCGGCGGGCGACGCGCGGGCCGCGGCCCGGGCCTGGCTCGAGCGGGCGGGGAAGGGGGGCGGCGACACCGCGTGGTACGACGCCGGCACCGCCGCGATCGCCGCGGGAGAGTACGACGTCGCCCGCCAGGCGCTCTCCACCGCCGCGCGCGCGCTCGATCCCGATCTGCGCTACCGCGCGCTCTACAACCTCGGCACGCTCGCGCTCCAGCAGGCCGCGACCGACACCGCCCATCGCGACGCCTTGCTCAAGGAGGCCGAAGGGCACCTGCGCGAGGCGCTGCTGGTGCAACCGAGCTCGGCGCGCGCCAAGTGGAATCTGGAACTCGCGGTGCGGCGCCAGCCGCCTCCGCCGCCCCAACAGGGGGGAGGCGGGAATCCGCCCCCGCCGCCACCCAACGAACAGGGGCCGCCTCCGCCGCCGCCCCCGCGCCCGCGCGGTGCGTCGCTGACGAAGGGGCAGGCCGAGCAGATCCTGAATTCGGTCGAGCGGGAGGAGCGCGATACGCGCGCCCGCCACCAGCGACGCGACCGCAGCGGCGGGTCGCGCGAAAAGGACTGGTGATGCTCGGCGCCTTCGGTCTCCTCGTCGCACTGGCCCAGGGGCTGGCGATCACCGCCACCGCCGGCGTCGATCGCGACCGCGTCGGGGTCGGGGAAGTATTCACCTTCACCGTCTACGCCCTCGCCGATGGCGCGACGAACCTCACGCTCATCACTCCCCCATTCGATGGCTTCGAGATCGTGAGCCGGGGCGAGCGCCGCGAGGTCGGGATCAGTGGGGCGCGCTCACACGTCTGGGAGTTCCGGCTCCGCTCACGTGCGGTCGGTCGCTACACGCTGGGGCCGGTGCAGGTGGTGCAGGGAGGGGTCATCGCGCAGGCGCCGGCGGTCGATGTCGAGGTCTTGGCGGACGGTGTCGGGGTATCGTCGCAGCTCAATCCGCGACTCCGCGACCTCCTGCTCACCGCGCCCTCGCCCCCGGACAGTGGTGCGGCGGTCACAGTCCTGCTGTCGGCCGAACAGGTGCTGGTCGGACAACAGGTGGACGTGGTGACTCTGGCGTGGTTCCCCCGCGACCTCAGGCTCCGGCTCCGGCGCCAGCCGACCCTCGAACCGCCGAGCTTCACCGGCGTGTGGAGCTACCCGCAGCCGGTGCCGCCCGGGATCGCCCAGACCAAGCGCGTGGGCGACACCTGGTACGACCTCTTCATCTATCACCAGGTGATCTTCCCGATCACGCCGGGCCCGATAGCGGGGAGCGCGGCGGTGATGCGCTACAGCGTCCCGCTCGCTTTCCAGTTCTTCAGCCAGGAAGAGCGCTTCGAGCTGAAGAGCGCGCCGCCGCACATCGGGACCCTTCCGCTCCCCGACGACGACCGCCCGAACGGATTCGATGGCGCGGTGGGGAGCGCCCTGGTGCTCACGCGCGAGGTCGAGGGGAGCCCGCGGGCCGGGGAACCGGTGGGCGTGCGATTCACGCTGAGCGGCCGGGGCAACGTGGCGCTTTGGCCCCCACCGTTCCTGCGGTGGTCGGTGGGACTGCAGGTCTATCCCGAAGGGACCGACGAGAAGCTCAATGTGGTCGGTGGAGTCCTCGGGGGGACCAAGACCTTCCGGTATCTCGTGGTCCCCGACTCGGTCGGGGTCCTTCCGATCCCCACGGTCACGTATCACTACTTCGATCCGGAGCCGGCCACCTATCAGACCGCCACCGTGGCAGGGCTCCGCCTCCCGGTGGCGCCCGCATTGGCAGCGGTCGCGTCGCGCGCCGAGCCCCCGCCGTTGATGCTGGGGCAGGAAGGACCGGAGGCGTGGCGACTGATGCACGGTATCCCGTGGTGGGCGTGGGCGCTCGTCTGGCTCCTGCCCCCGGTGTTGTTCGGGATCGCGCGGATACCGCGCGCGGCGCGGAGCCGTACCGAGCGGGAGGCGCGGCTTCCGCCGTGGCTCGAGGCCCAGCATCGTCTCGACCGGGCGCTCGCGCACGCGCTCCAGGAGGGAGCGACCGACCCGGCCAACCTGACCCGGGCGCTCCGCGAAGCGGGTGCCGATGCGACACTCGCGGAGCGGGTGACCTCGGTGCGTGATCGCCTCGGTGCGGAACGGTTCGCGCGGACCGGCGGGGCCGCACCGGTCGCCCTGCTCGAGGAGGCGCGGGCGGTCACCACGAGGGTGGAGTCGATCGCGCGCCGCGGGCGGGGCGCGGCAGGACGCGTGGCGATGATCGCCGGACTCATGCTGCTCACCATCCCGGGGTGGGCGCAGCAGGTCCCCGCCGAACGGCTGTATCAGACCGGGGCCTATCGCGCGGCGATGGACGCCTTCGCCGCACGCGCCGCCGCGGCCCCGGAAGTGGTGGCGAACTGGTACGGGCTCGGTGCCGCGGCCTATCGATTCGGGGCCGATGGGGTCGCGGCCGCGGCCTGGACGAGAGCAGCGCGCCTCGCGCCGCGGAGCCGCACGCTCGCGCGCGCGATGCTGCTTCTCCCCGCACCCGATCCGGCATCGGCGGAATGGCGTCGGGTCCTCCCCTTCACCGGCGACGAGGCGTTCTTCGTGGCCACCGTGCTCTGGCTCGCGGCGTGGGGCGGGGTGCTCATTTCTCGCCGGTGGCGGGGGCGCTGGGCGGTGGTCGCCACCGGCGCCGTGGTCGCGGCCCTCATCGGCGGGTACAGCGCCAGCGACGCCGCGGAGCCGCTGGGTCTCCTGACCGCCAGGACGCCGCTCCGGGTCTCGCCGCACGGCCGCGCCCCGGGAAGCCGGGATCTTCCCGTGGGCACCGCCATTCGCCCCGGGACTAAGCGGAATGGATGGGTGCTCGCGCGCGCCGCGACCGGCGAAGTGGGCTGGGTGGCGACCGCACAGGTGGCGTGGGTGCGGGAGTAGATT